>JAPKYY010000107.1 GCA_026394095.1 Acidobacteriota bacterium
GTCTTGGCTGTCATGCCCAACAAAAGACTTCATCTGGCCTTAGCGAAAAGCACAAGGGCAAGCTCCTGAGGGATTTCAGCCACCTCCAACACGTCAGCCTGGGTAATCTCGCACCCATCATCGCCGGCGCGATCGACCGCAAACAATACCTCGGTTCCCCCAACAAGATCGACCTGCTCAAACTTCGTGCAGACCTGATCACAGACAACCCGTGTCAGGCTTGCCATCGCGGCCTTCAGACTTCAATTGGCCCTCTCACAAAAGCGAACTTCCCGAACATGGAAGATTGCCTCGTCTGCCATAACAATGTGAATGCCCCCATCAGTTGCACGAAGTGTCACGCACCAACCATGAACCTCAAGCCTGTCAACCATACCGCCGACTTCCGCGACCGCCACGCCACTGGTAAGCTAAGTCACGACAAGACCACTTGCGCCGCATGTCACGGCAAATCCATCACCTGTCAAGGATGCCACTAGAGATATGAAAAACCTGCTCTTCATCCTCGGCACCAGGCCTGAAGCCATCAAGCTCAGCCCTCTTATCCTGCACCTTAGAAGATATTCAGCAGACTTCAACGTCCATCTCTGCCTGACTGGGCAACATCGTGAAATTGTCCATCAGGCGCTTTCTGTCTTTGGGCTCAAGCCAGATACAGATCTCGATCTGATGCTCCCGGGTCAGACGCTTTTCCAGTCTACGTCGCGCATCCTCAGCGCTCTGGAAGCTGTCTTTGCACAATTCAAGCCAGACCTCACATTCGTACAGGGCGACACCACCACAACGCTGTGCGGTGCCCTTGCCTCGTTCTATTCCAATGTTCCTGTGGCGCACGTCGAGGCTGGCCTCCGCACCTGGGATCTGGCCAAGCCTTTCCCCGAAGAGGCCAACCGCCAGATGGTTGGACGAATCACAAGACTGCATTTGGCAGCAACGCCGTGGGCGGCCGAGAATCTCGTTAGAGAGGGGGTACCCGAAGACGCAATCACCATCACAGGAAACACGGGCATCGACGCTCTGCTTCAAACTGCGGCCACGCTTCCGCACTTCGACTGGCCCTTCCTCAAGCCCGACCGCAAGATGATTCTCGTTACCGGCCATCGCCGGGAGAACTTCGGCGGTGGCTTTGATCGATTCTGCTCTGCCCTCAAACGGCTGGCCGGTCGCGAAGATGTTGAGATCGTTTATCCTGTGCACCCCAACCCTAATGTGCGCGGACCTGTAGAGGCTGCCCTGGGCAATCTCGCGAACGTCCATCTGATTGCCCCGCAAGACTATTTGCCCTTTGTGGATCTGATGCGGCGCAGCTACATCATCCTCACCGACTCGGGCGGGGTACAGGAAGAAGGCCCCTCATTCGGCAAACCAATTCTCGTCAGCCGTGAAGTTACCGAGAGGCCGGAAGCAGTAGACGCCGGCACCGTGCGCCTGGTTGGCACAGACGAAAACAAGATCGTCGATGAAGCCACAATTCTGCTCGACGACCAGGAAGAATATGCCAGGCGATCCCGCATCCACAACCCTTACGGAGATGGCCAGGCCTGCCCGCGTATTGAAAAAGCGGTTCGAGCCTACTTCGACTCTTTGTAGAACCTGGCAACCACGCTTACTACGTAGTTCTGATCTTCTTCACTCAACTCCGGATAGACAGGCAGACTCAGCGCTCGCTGCGCCACCCGCTCGCTGACAGGCAAATCTCCGGCCTCGTAGCCCAGATCCGCAAAGCACGCTTGCAGATGCAGTGGCAGCGGGTAATAGATTTCTGACCCAACTCCACAGCTCGCGAGATAAGCCTTCAATTCATCACGGCGCTCGCACTGGATCGTGAATTGATTGAACACATGCCGCGTCTGATACGGGGCAATCACGGGCAACTGAATCGGGAGATCCAAAGCGGAAAACAGCTTCACATAACGCACAGCATTTTCCTGCCGGCGCTGCGTCCAGCCGTCGAGATGGCCCAGCTTCACTTTCAGCACTGCTGCTTGCAGGGTATCGATGCGAGAGTTGATTCCTACCAGCTCGTGATAGTACTTGTTGTGTCCGCCGTGCAAGCGCAACTTGGCGAGCAACTCGGCAAGCTCTGGATCGTTTGTCGTCACGATACCAGCATCCCCGTAAGCCCCCAGGTTCATCCCCGGATAGAAGCTAAAGCAGCCCATGGCGCCGATCGCGCCACAACGCCGCCACTTGTACTCAGCGCCAATCGCTTGCGCCGCATCTTCTACAACCACCGCGCCATGCTTCAATCCCAGTTCAAGCAAGGGGTCCATGTCAGCACATCCACCGTAAAGGTGCACCGGCTGAATCGCCCAGATATCAGTGGAATCAGTTCAGCCAGGATTTCTTCACGGATGGGCGCGTGCTGGGCGGCCAGATCCAGTAGCGGGACGTGCCGCGATTGAGTACTCATGCTTCTTCTTCGATCATAGCGTCCGCTAAGATCGAAGAAGTGGAACAAATCGGGTTGGAGTGGCAGCCTTGGCAGCCGGAAAAATTCAGCGTCAAGCAGATCACGGCCAAGCTCAAGCGCACCTTGCGCGAAGGCTTTTCGAATCTCTATGTAACCGGAGAAGTCTCTGCCCTCAAGGCCGCAACCAGCGGACACCTCTATTTCAACCTTAAAGAGGAAGATGCGGTGCTCTCATGCGTCATGTATCGCCAGAGTGCACGCCTGCTGAAATTTCAACTTTGTGACGGCCTGATGCTGCAGGCGCGTGGCTCGATTGATCTCTATGAGCCACGCGGCGCTTACCAGTTTCTTGTTGAGTTCGCAGAGCCGATTGGCGTCGGCGCGCTACAGAAAGCCTTTGAGGACCTCAAAAAGAAGCTTGCCGCAGAGGGCCTCTTTGAAGCAGACCGGAAACGCCCGCTCCCAAAATACCCGCGGCGCATCGGCATCGTAACTTCGCCCACCGGTGCCGTCATTCAGGACATGCTGAATATCTTCGAGCGCCGCAGCCGTGGCCTCGAGATCCGCATCTACCCAGCGCTCGTCCAGGGCAACGGGAGTGTGGAACAGATCTGCGCAGGCCTCAACTATTTCAGTGAAAGCGGCTGGCCTGACGTCGTCATTGTGGCCCGTGGCGGCGGCTCACTCGAAGATCTCTGGAGTTTCAACGATGAAGCTGTCGCCAGGGCGATCGTCGCGTCGAAAATCCCAGTGGTCTCGGCGGTGGGGCACGAAACCGATTTCACGATCGCTGACTTTGTCGCCGACCTTCGAGCACCCACGCCATCAGCGGCAGCCGAAATCATCGCACCTGACTTGACTGCATTGCTCGAACGTCTCGACAGCCTGGACCGGGCCATGAGCAGAAGCATCCGCCACGCGATCAGCGTTCGTCGAGAGAGCGTATTCCGCAATGGGGTGGATCGAGCGCAAGCCCTGATCCAGCGCCGCCTCAATCGCATCGCGCAGCAGATTGATGAGGCCGATGCCAGGATGGATGCCTTGCTCAAGATCCGGGTCTGGCGACTGAAGCTGCAGTACCAGCAGTCAACCATTGAGCTCTTTGCTCTGGACCGCCGCCTTATCTTCATGCAGCGCCGGGATGCAATCCTACGCATGCAAACCGCAATGCGTGAGCGCATGCAAGTGCTGCTCAATCAGTACGCGCTGCGTCAGAAGTCGCTCGCCGGTCAGCTACAGCAGCTCAACCCGACTAGTATTCTCGAGCGCGGCTTCGCTATTGTCCGCATGGAAGATGGCAAGATCGTTCGCAGCCCAAAGGACGCAAAGAAGGGATCGCAGCTTCAGATCCGCGTCGCAAAAGGCAGCTTCGACGCGATCAAGAAATAGAGCTATTCCAGCCGGTAATTCGGCGCTTCCTTGATGATGATCACGTCGTGCACGTGGCTCTCGCGCAATCCTGCCGGGCTCACCCGCAAGAACTTCGCTTTATCCTGCAACTCACGAATTGTCCCTGCACCGCAATAGCCCATACCGGCACGCAAACCGCCAACCAACTGGAAGACCAACTCGCCCAGCGGCCCTTTGCTTGCCACGCGGCCTTCAATGCCTTCTGGCACCAGTTTGCCGGCGCCTTCCTGCCCATAGCGTTCACTGGAACCCTGTGCCATCGCGCCCTGCGAACCCATCCCACGATAGGTCTTGAAGGTACGGCCCTGAAACAGAATGGTCTCACCGGGGCTTTCATCCGTCCCTGCAAATAAACTGCCGATCATCACGCAATCCGCACCAGCGGCAATTGCCTTCGTTACGTCGCCAGAGAACTTGATGCCGCCATCGCTGATCAACGGCACACCCGCTGGCCGCGTCGCCTTGGCGCACTCCGCAATTGCCGTAATCTGCGGCACTCCCGCGCCACTGACCACACGTGTCGTACAAATCGAGCCAGGGCCGATGCCCACCTTGATGCCGTCGGCTCCAAGTTCGATCAAATCGCGAGCACCCTCATAGGTCGCCACATTGCCAACCACCACCTGAATCTGCGGCATAGCTTCTTTGATGCGCTTCAGCGCGGCCATCACACCCTCAGAGTGTCCGTGTGCGCTATCAATCACCAGCACGTCCACCTTGGCGTCCACAAGCGCCTTGGCGCGATCGAAATAGTCCTTGCCTGCCCCAACAGCACCAGCCACCCGCAATCGTCCCTGATCGTCCTTGGCGCTATGCGGGTACTTGATCTTCTTCTGGATGTCTTTAACCGTGATCAGGCCCTTCAGCGTGTATTCGTCATCCACCACCAGCAGCTTCTCGACGCGGTGCTGATGCAGAATCAGCTCCGCTTCCTCAAGCGTTGTCCCCACAGGAACAGTGATGAGGTTGTTCTTCGTCATCAGATCTTTGATCGGCAGGTCGTAGCGTGTCTCAAAGCGCAAGTCGCGGTTGGTCAAGATTCCAACCAGCTTGCCGTGCTTGGTCACCGGCACGCCGCTGATCCGGTAGCGCCTCATCAGGTCAAGCGCGTCCTGAATCCGCTGGTCCGGGTCGATCGTGACGGGGTCCACAATCATCCCGCTTTCACTACGCTTCACTTTGTCTACTTCTTCGGCTTGTCGGTCGATCGAGAGATTCTTGTGAATCACTCCCATCCCGCCCTGCTGCGCCAGCGCAATTGCAAGGTGGCTCTCCGTGACGGTATCCATCGCCGAACTCACCAGCGGGATGTTGATATTCATCGTGCGCGTGAAGTTCGATTTGGTTTCAACTTGCGCGGGCAAAACGGAGCTTCGCGCTGGTACGAGGAGGACGTCGTCGAATGTCAGGCCTTCGGCTATGAACTCTGGAATCATTTTGCTTCATGGTACGACAAACCCGGCGAAGGTCCAAGCCCAATAAATACGCCACAAAATGCTAAAATATTAGGTCGGACACCTATGATTTCTGCAACACAAATTCGCACCGGCATGGTCATCAAGTTCAACAACGACCTTTATTCGGTTTTTACGATGACCCATCGCACGCCGGGCAACCTGCGCGGTTTCGTACAAGTTAAGATGCGCAACCTCCGCAGCGGCTCCATGAACGAGCACCGCTTCGCCTCGGAAGACAAAGTCGAAAAAGCCATCATGGACGAACAGAAGATGGAGTTCATGTACAAGGACACCGAGTACTTCTACTTCATGAACACCGAAAATTACGAACAG
>JAPKYY010000895.1 GCA_026394095.1 Acidobacteriota bacterium
CTGGCTTCGTGGACCTTTTGGTCTTTCAGATTCACTGCAGGTGTGGCATTGATCGCCAGCCGTCTGGGTAACCAGTAGCCATCGCCATTGGTGAAGATCCCGATCGAATTCCCGGACAAGTCTTCTTCCTCATCGTTCTTGAAGGTATCGAAGAAGATTGCAAGACTTCGCGGAATAGCCTTCTTTTTGGGGTTGTTTGGACCGCGCCCGAGTGAGAAGCCTCCTGCAGCACCGCGCCCGGCAATTGCATTCGGACCTTCCGTTTGCAAGACAAAGGCAAAGCCGTCGGCGCCGCCGTAGATATTGTCCGCCGGCTCTGTTAGCCGGAAGCTGAAGGTGGTTTCAAAGCCATTGCTCAGAGGCTGGGCTTCTTTTGCCCAGGCAGCGCCTGTATTGTATTTTTTGGGACCTGTTAGCCTCAGTACATCTCCAGCGAATTTGGCATCTTTGACCACTGTCATGCTGTTGCGGTCCAGTGAGATGGCCAAGACAAAACTGAGCAAAAGACTCTGCATTACTCCACAGTAACTTTAACGATCTCAAGTCGTCGCCTGGGTGTCTCTCCATCCACCTCTTCCTTCTCGAAGGCCTCCAATACTTCGAGACCTTCTATGATTTGCGCAAAGGCGGAATACTGCCCGTCGAGGTGCGGGGAAGGTGCCAAGACAAAGAAGAAGGATGTGGTGGCGGAATTTGGATCTTCTGTTCGAGCCATTGAGAGGATTCCTCGAACATGCTTTACGTCTTTACTAAATTCACCTTTTACGGGATGAACCCAGCGGTCGGCGATGTGCGATTGTGAACCCTGGCGATAGCCTTCACTGCCTCCTTGCACAACGAAGCCCTTGGAAATGCGATGGAAGCCTTGGCCTGCGTACCAGTTTGTCTCTGAGAGCTTCAGGAAATTCCTTGCATTTTCCAGTGCCCACTCGGGGTGAGTTTCTACTCGCACAACTCCCAGAGTTGTCTCAATTCGAACAATCTTCTTCAGACCTTCAAGGCCAACACCCAGATATGGCTCAGTTTTCTTTTTGTCGATTGAAGTTTTGAGAATCTTCAGTGGCTTCTCGGCCAGGCCGTCGGCTGAGGCTGGGATTTGCGAGATCTTTTCGAGTACTTCGAATCCTTCAGTCACCCGGCCGAAGGCGGAGTATTTTCCATCCAGAGCCGGCTGAGGAGCAAGACAGATGAAGAACTGAGCTCCTTCGCTGTCGGGCAGATTGGGGATGCTTACGCTAGAGAGAACGCCGCGTTCATGTTTGAGGTCGTTGAATTCGCTCTTCTGCAAGCGCAGGCCGCCAGTGCCGAAGAGGTTCCTGGGTGTCTTGGGGTCCTTCAGCAGCGGGTCTCCGCCCTGAACGAGGGCGTTGGCATAGACACGATGAAAGCCACTGCCTTCGTAGTAGCCCTTCTTCACCAGATCCAGGAAGAAGGCAGCGTGCTTCGGGGCCTTGTCTGGGGCGAGTTCGATTCTGAAGCTGCCTGCTTCGGTTTGGAAGACAACTTCGATGTCCTGGGCGAGCGCCATCATCAATGCGAGTGTCAACATAGCTAATTCCAACATGATAAACTCGACGCGTCCCTAGAACTATGCGTATTTTCTTCATCCTCGCCACACTCGCGTGCAGTTTTGCCGCTGAGAACAAGAAACCCCAATTGCCAGCCCCTTATGCAACGCCGGTGGTCGCAAATCCGCCGAAGGTGGTGCCGCAGCCGGATGGCCGCCAACTCACCGTGCCTGCTGGATTTACAGTCACCGAGTTTGCCTCTGGGTTTACCAAACCACGGATCATGCTGCAGCTTCCCGGTGGGGCTGTTCTGGTCACCGAGAGCATTGCCAATGGCAGCATTGTTGCACTTACAGATAACGGCAAGACTCGCAAGCCACTCATCACGGGGTTGGCCCGCCCGTTTGGCATGACCTTCCATGATGGCTACCTTTATGTGTCTGAAGATGAAGCAATCAAGCGCTACAAAGTGGACGAAAAAGCGCTGACGGCTGGGGCTGGCGAATCGCTGGTTTCGCTCAAGGGCTATACCAAGGGCCACTGGACTCGCTCAATCGCGATTGACTCCAAGGCAGGAAAGCTTTATGTGTCGGTTGGATCGGGTTCGAATGTCGATACCGGCGATCCAGACAACCGCGCGGCGGTCAACGTTTACAACATGGATGGCTCAAGCCCCGAGATTTTCGCTACCGGCCTGCGCAACCCCGTTTCGATCAAGTTCAACCCGGCGAGCAAGCAGCTTTGGACGACCGTGCAAGAACGGGACGGCCTTGGGGATGACCTTGTGCCCGACTTCTTTACCTCAGTAAAGAAGGGTGCTTTCTACGGTTGGCCCTACGCCTACATTGGCCCGAATGAAGAGCCGCGGCACAAGGGAGAAGCTCCTGAAAAAGTGGCCAAGACCGTTGTTCCTGATGTGGTGCTGCCAGCACACGTTGCAGCTATGGACTTCACGTTCTACACGGGGAAGCTCTTCCCGGACAGCGGCTGGATGATGGATGCCGGGCAGAAGGAAGTTTGGGGACGGCCTGTCGGTGTTGCCCAGATGAACGATGGCAGCCTGCTGGTGTCGGAAGACGGCAACAACAAGATTTGGCATATCTCTTACAAAAAGTGATATAAACTATAGTTAACTCGAAAGAGCTACCTATGGTTCAGAGCCTTAAAGGCAAATCACTCGCAGAAGTACATTCATCGGTCGGCGTCAAACACGCGGGGTTCTGGCGCCGACTTCTTGCGTTTTCAGGGCCGGCATATCTGGTGAGTGTGGGCTACATGGACCCGGGTAACTGGGCAACAGACCTTGAGGGTGGGGCCCGGTTTGGATATCAACTGCTTTGGGTTCTGATCATGTCGAACCTGATGGCCGTTTTGTTGCAGACTTTGAGTGCGCGACTCGGTTTGATTCGGGGACGGGATCTGGCACAGGCCTGCCGGGAGTCTTACCCGCCGGTGGTGAACTACTCTCTCTGGATTCTTTGTGAGCTTGCAATTGCAGCTTGTGATCTGGCAGAGATTCTGGGGGCAGCAATTGCGCTCAACTTGCTGTTTAAGATGCCTCTACTTTATGGAGTGTTGATTACGAGTCTGGACGCGCTGGTGATCTTATGGCTGACCCGCTACGGCATTCGATTTATTGAGGCGCTTGTCCTGGTGCTGATCACAACCATTGGGGCCTGCTTTGCAATTGAGATGTATTGGGCAAAACCGGATCTGGCAGAAATGGCTACCGGGCTGATTCCGAGGCTTACGAGCGAGAGTCTCTATGTAGCGATTGGCATCCTCGGGGCAACCGTGATGCCACACAATCTTTACCTACACTCTGCGCTGGTGCAAACACGGCGAATTGGCACCTCAGTTGAAGAGAAGCGAAGCGCCTGCCGCTTCAATTTTCTGGACAGCGCGATTGCTCTGAATCTCGCGCTTTTCGTAAATGCAGGCATTTTGATTCTGGCAGCTAGTACTTTCTTCAAACTTGGCAAAGAAGTACGGGAGATCCAACAGGCACATTTATTGCTGGCTCCGCTGCTTGGGACGACGATGGCGAGTGTTCTGTTTGCGGTAGCACTTCTGGCGAGCGGGCAGTCTTCAACCATTACTGGCACGATGGCTGGACAGATTGTAATGGAAGGATTTGTAAACCTGCGCATGCAGCCCTGGTTGAGGCGGTTGCTCACGCGATTGCTGGCGATTATTCCTGCGATACTTACCATCCTGATTGCTGGTGAAGAAGCGACGTACCGGTTGCTGATCTTCAGCCAGGTTGTGCTCAGCCTGCAGTTGCCGTTTGCCATTATTCCGCTGATTCACTTCACATCAGACAGGACGAAGATGGGGGAGTTTGCCAATGCTTTGTGGGTGAAAGTGTTGGCATGGCTGACGGCTGCGATTATTGTGGGGCTCAATTTGAGGCTGGCGTGGCAGACCTTGAGCCCGCTCGGGCTTTGGGCAGTGGCGCTGATTGCCCCAATTTTAGGCCTTTTGCTGTGGGTTACAGCCCAGCCGTGGCTGCCGAAACCAGTTGCCATACCGCAAGTGGATACGATGCCACTGCCAGAGATTCATACCATTGCGCCACCCAGCTACAAAGTGATTCTGCTTCCTTTGGACCACTCTGATCGAGATGCGACGGCACTGGCTCATGCAAGCGCGCTTGCCCGGCAACATGGGGCCAAACTCCTGCTGCTGCATGCCGAAGAAGGCGTGACCAGTCAGGTGTATGGAGACTTGAGCGAAACGGCCGAGGTGGAAGAAGGAACTCTCTATTTGACCCGGATTGTGGCCAAACTCGCTGAACAAGGGATTCAAGCGGAAGTGAAGATTGTGCACCGGGAGAGCCCCCGCCAAGCCATCATCGAGGCTGCACGGATCTTCAGCCCCGACCTGATCATTATGGGAGCACATGGGCACTCCGGCATCAAAGATGTCATCTTCGGGTCCACGATAAACGCAGTACGACACGAAGTATCAGCACCTGTTCTGATAGTTCGTTAGTACCAGTACAAAACACCCACCAAACTAGTAAGTAACGCACCTTCATTTAGCATGCCGGCATGTTAACTTTGGGATTCCATAACGTGGCTTCATGTTTGAAGTACATGCAATTGGAGGGAGTTTACGTTGGCAATTTCAAATCAAATCTTATTATCAGCATTACTATTAGTTGGCCCTGCATTATTCGCAAATAACATCGGAACGGGAACACCGCTCTGTCCCGAAGCTACGTTGCAGCAGTACCTGAACAGCTATGGAACCGGTAATTCTGGTGGTTCTTGCCAAATCGGTCAACTCGTCTTCAATAAATTCGACTTTGCATCATTTGGCCTGCTAAGCCCTGGCGTTACGGATCCTGCCTTTACCGGTGGAATTACTGCCAGCGATATCATCGTCAGACCAGATGCAAACCGCAGTGCATTTGACTTTCTGCCGATAGCGTCAAACCCAAATGTGTTTAACAGGACGGTAGCTGCTGGGAAGCTGGAACGATATGCATTCTTCTACCGTGCCGATCCTCCGCCGATCATCGCTGGTGACGAACTCTTCCTCGATCCGCCGTCGGGTTCTGTCTACGGAACCAAATTTATCTGCGCCGATCAGGACTTTGCCGCTCCTCCCAGTGGTCAATCGAACTTTACTTACATTCGATCTCTATCGCGCTCTTCCTATGCCGGTAGCACTTTCCCTTGTATTGGATCGAATTCCGGACCCTCTTACATCATCAAAACGGATGGAGACGCGTCCACGATTATTCCGGTGAAGGATTCTGTTGTTTTCAGTTCGCCGGCATCGGTAATCAACGTAGTCATCCTGCTCGACTATGAGCCTGGCGAGGTGCGAGGGTTTGATGGTGTGGTGACTCCTGTGATTCTGACCAACGTACCGGAACCGGCTAACGTGTTCCTGATGGGGTCAGCACTGGTAGGACTTGGGGCCATGCTCCGACGTCGTCGAAACTGACCAAAGCCTCAAAATGCTACATTCTTTAGAGAAGACGCGGACATGATCCGCGTTTTTTCTTGAGAGGAGCAAAAGGCGCAGGTGATCGGATTTTCAAGCCAAAATTTGAAATTGAACCCGCGCGTATTTGCTTGTTTGTTTGGATTGCTCGCTGGCCTGAATCATGCACGCGCATCTTCAGAGGCTGGCGATTTCGTCTTCAAGACGTACTCCCAGAAAGCCTATCTTGCATCTCCTCAGAACTGGGCAGCGCTTGAGGATGCCCGCGGGGTGATGTATTTTGGCAACACCGACGGGCTTCTGGAATTTGATGGCGTTACGTGGCGAAGGATTCCATTGCCAAACGCGAAAGCAGTGCGTTCGCTGGCGCTGACAGACAAGGGTGTTGTTTATGTCGGAGGCCAGAACGAAGCGGGATATCTGACACAAGATGTCTCCGGGGCGACCCGATATGTCTCGATCCTGGACAAGATCGACCCGAAAGAACGCAAATTCGGAGATGTGTGGAGTATCGTATCCACGCCAGCCGGTGTTTACTTCAGTACAACCGAGCGGCTGATCTTATATAACCCAAATAACGGTGTGAGGATTTGGAAAGCCAAGGGAAGGCTACGCCGGGCGTTTCTGATCGAGAATGTCCTTCATGTGCAGGTTTCGGGTGTGGGTCTACACAGGTTGGATGGGGAGGAGCTGAAACTGGCTCCCGGGGGGGAGATTTTTCTCAAACTCGATCCTCGTGGTGCATTTCAGACCAATCAAGGGATCACAATTGCGAGCAGTAAAGAGTTCTTTCTAAAAACGGCCAAAGGATTTGAAGCGCAAGCACTTCCCGTAGCCCAGAAGGCCCAGGAAGTATCAATTTATTCAGTCGCACAGATTGCACCAAATCTGATTGCCTTTGGCAGCACTCGAGGCGGCTTGATCCTTGCCGATTCGAGTGGGAAGGAATTGCGCCAATACAGCTCGAATTCAGGCCTGCCCAGTGACTACATCTCCGGCATCACGGTGGACCGCCAGGGTGGTGTATGGCTTGCCACATTCAATGGATTGATCCGGTGTGTGCCGAGGCTTACCTATTTTGGTGAATCCAGCGGGTTGAAGGGCGCGCTGACGAGTCTGGCAAGGTGGCAGGAGTCGCTTTACGTTGGAACGACTAGCGGACTCTTCCGGCTGAAAGCATCCAGCGACACGCATGCGCCGACTTTTGAACCAGTGGCTGGCATGGAGGGTGGAGTGTGGTCGCTGAGCCCGAAGGAGAAGTCGCTTTGGGTTGGGTCGGCCCGAGGGCTGTTTGAGTACAACGGGAAGAGCCTGGAGACCCGTAGCGCAGCCCCAGAGGTAGTTTATGATGTGTCCTTTGCGCGGAAGGCAGAACAGACACTGTTTGCAGCAATGAGGTCAGTCGCGCAGATTCTTAAGTTCGATGGCAAAGCATGGAGCAAGACGGGTGAAATTCCGCTGGCCGGAGAAGAGTTCCGGTCGATTGCCGATGATGAAAATGGCATTTTGTGGGCGACAACGCGAACCTCAATCGTTCGTGCAGATTTCAATTCCACTCCTCCCAAAATTCAAAACTTTACGGAGCAGAATGGACTTCCTTCAGGATGGAAGAATGTCTTCCGGATTGGTGGCAAGTTGCTGTTTGCCACGGAGAAGGGGCTGGTAAAGGTTGCCCCTTCGGGTGAGCGATTCGTGGCTGACCCAAGCCTTGGCCAACGATTCTCCGATGGCAGTCTGGGAATCGACTGTGCCGGCTGGACCCGGCACTGGAGAGCACGAATCAGAAGCCGTTTCAGGTATTGGTGAGGCGCCTGCTGACCTCGGACACTCGTCAGGTGATATTTGAGGGCGCACCAACAACGCCGGTATCGATTTCGCCCGACCAGAACAATTTGCGCGTCGAATTTGTGGCTCCGTTTTTTGATGCACCAGAACGTGTGGAGTACCAGGTAACGCTGGATCAGGCTTTGAGTGACACGGCGCCATGGTCCACCGAAGCATGGAAGGATCTGAGTAATCTTTGGGAGGGTTCTTACAAGCTGCGAGTGCGAGCCCGTAATCCTTACGGGATGGTGAGCCAGGAGGCATCGGTTGAATTGCGGATATTGCCGCCGTGGTATCGCACATGGTGGGCCTATTCGATTTATGGAGCGCTGGTGGGGGGCCTG
>JAPKYY010000756.1 GCA_026394095.1 Acidobacteriota bacterium
GTATGGGTGTTGTGTGGCAGGCGACAGATACGCGCTTGGGGCGCAATGTTGCCCTGAAATTCCTGCCCGACGATTTCCATGAGGGCGGGGAAGTGGTGGAGCGCTTCCGTCGTGAGGCCCGAACCGCCAGTTCACTCAATCATCCCAATATTTGTGTGGTTCACGATATCGGCGAGGATCACAATCGGCCCTTTTTAGTTATGGAGTTGCTTGAGGGTAAGACCTTGCGGCAATTTCTGCAGGAACGTCCTCTTCGCGTAAGTGAAATTCTCGACATTGGGCTGCAAGTTGCCGATGCGCTGGATGCAGCTCATCAGCAGTCGATTATTCATCGTGATATCAAGCCGGCGACTTTGTTTGTTCTCGAAAAATCAGGAACCGGGATTCAGGCCAAGCTGCTTGATTTTGGTCTGGCCAAGCGGGATCTTCTGAATTGGGATTCGGCGACGATGACGGCCTTTCGTACCGACAGTGGGGTTGCGATCGGAACGGCAGCTTACATGAGTCCCGAGCAGGCGCTCGGCCAGAACATTGATGCTCGTAGCGACCTCTTCAGCTTTGGGATGGTGCTCTACGAGATGGCGACACGCACCTTGCCGTTTCGTGGCGCCACCAGTGCGGCACTCTTTGACGCAATTCTGAACAAGGCTCCGGCGAGCTTGCTCGCGGCCAATCCTGAGGCTCCCGCGGAACTCGAGCGAATTATTCTCAAGCTGCTCGAGAAAGAGCCGGGTATGCGGTATCAAAGTGCTGCAGAACTTCGCTCGGATCTGAGCCGGTTGAAGCGCGACTTGAGCTCAGCTACCAGTGGCCGGCGTATTACTGAGGGGCGTGTGCCGTCGAAATTGCCTTTGTGGTCGCGCGCTCCAGCCCAGGCGGCTTTTGTCGGCTTTGTGCTTGTTCTGGTTGTCTTCGCCGGGTGGCTTGCCATTCGCAGTCGAAGCAGTGCTGCGCCATTGCAGTTTGAGAGTGCCAGCTTTCGTGCCATTACGGACACAAGTGGGGCAGAGTTCTTTCCGCAGATTAGCCCCGATGGGCGAACTGTTGTTTTTGCCAACAACGAACGGGGTAACTGGGATCTCTATCTTCTCGATCCAGATACGAAAAAAACCAGACTGCTGACAGAGTCCAGTTCCGTGGATGACACTGAACCTGCCCTGTCTCCTGACGGGACTACTATCGCCTTCCGTAGTGAGCGTGATGGTGGAGGGATTTTTCTTTATGATCTTCGCAACGATAGCGTTCGCAAGCTCAGCCCGATGGGGCACAACCCCGCCTGGAGCCCCGATGCTACTGAAATCGTGTGCGCTACTGAAGGCATCATCAGGCCTGAAGATCGCTACACCGCCTCCAGTCAACTTTGGGCCATAAGGCTTGATAACGGTGCCCGCCGCTTGATCTACAAAGGCGATGCAGTTCAGCCGAATTGGAGCCCCAACGGCGAACGCATTGCATTCTGGGCGTCAAAGAGTGGGCAGCGGGATTTGTTCACCGTGCGTGCCCGGCCCCGGAATGGAATCACTCCTGAACCAGTTGCGCTGGTAAGCGATGCTGCGGTGGACTGGAATCCCGTGTTTAGCCCCGATGGTCTCTACCTTTACTTCATCAGTGATCGCGATGGCCGCATGTCGCTCTGGCGTATGAGGATAGATCCTGAGAGCGGGGAAGCGCTGGGCAGCCCGGAGGCAGTTCGCTTGCCAGTTGACGAAGTGGCGCATATCAGTTTCAGCCGCGATGGCCGGCGCATTGCCTTTGTCGAGTACGCGTTGATTGCCAATCTGTACCGTGTTCGCTTCGACCCTGCCAAAGAGGTGCTTGAAGCTGCTCCGGAAACTCTCACCAGTGGGAAGGCTCCCTTCACCCGGCCCGATCTGAGCACCAATGGCTTGTGGCTCGCATTCAATTCACAAACGAATCGAGACGACCTCTTCATCCTCGGTACGGACGGATCTGGCTTTCGCAAATTGACCGACGATCAATACAAGAATCGTGGCCCGCGCTGGAGCCCGGATGGCAAGCGGCTGGCCTTCTTCTCGAATCGAAGCGGCTCATGGGAGATCTGGACATACACGATGGAAGGGGGCGTCCTGCAGCAAATCACCAGAGGTGGCTCCGGTACAACTGCCTGGCCCGTCTGGAGCCCGGATGGCAAGAAGCTCGCATACACAATTTTCGGTTTTAACAGCTTCTTGATGGACGTGGACCGACGCTGGAATGAGCAAAGCCCACAGGCGCTTCCGCCGATGGATTCCGAAGACGAGATCTTTTCGGCGTGGCACTGGAGCCCCGATGGCAAAAAGATCGCCGGCTTTACGCAACGCGCGGACGGCGCAATCGCCGGGATTGCCTCCTACGATTTCAAGGAATCGAAATTTACCAAGTGGAGTGATGTTGGTCAGGATCCCCATTGGCTCAAAGATTCCAAGCGGCTTTTCTTTGTTCACGAGGGCAAGGTCTGGCTGCTGCATACCGACACCGGGGTGAGGCAGATCGTAGTGCAATCGAAGGAATGGGAAGTGGAACGACGTGGCATTGCATCGAGCAGTGACAATGAATGGTTTTATTTCAGCGGGTCGCGTACTGCTTCCGAGGTCTGGATCGGGGTTGTCGACTAGCTGGCCGTTTCGCTCAGGTGCATCGGGCCGCCTGACTCCTGTGGATAGCCAAAGCCCCGCACCAAAAGTACATCGAGATCGCTGGCTCTCAATACCCGCTTCTCCTCAACGATACGACGTGCTTCCTTCCGGGGCATTTCGCATTTTCCGATCCATTTTCCACCCTGGCAAACAACAGCAATCTTGCCCAGCTTTTTGACGTGAGCTAGCGTTGCGGCCAACGCTGCTGGTTGCATTCCTGCTTCCCACATCACTTCTACTACCTTCGCCCCAAATTCCTCCGGGCTGATTCGCATGGGGCACATCGCTTCCCCCTCAGTTGCAATCGTGTCCTTCGGGAGAAACGGAATCTTCAACAATTCTCTTTCAGCGAAGAAGAGATAAACC
>JAPKYY010000423.1 GCA_026394095.1 Acidobacteriota bacterium
CTTGTCTGGCTCAAGACGAGTGCCAGCGATGTCGAGCTTCGACTCGTAGGATTGTCCTTCTCGAAGATCATCGAGCGCCGGTTTAATATCAAGGGCAACGCTAAGTTTTGGAGTGATCTGATCTCGCTTCATATCGAGCATTCGAAACACTGAAACTGGCGTACAGCTTTCCCCCTTGTGGTGCTCCAGCCCAAACTTCAAAATACGGAAGTAAGTGCGCCAGCCACCATTGGTTGCCTCAAACTCATCCTCAAACTTCGCACCCTCACCAAAACCACTTTGAACCAGCCGCAGGATCGTAACGCCTCCTTTGCCTTCGATCTCGAACTCTACCTGCTTCGGCCGGGCTCCGGGCTCAGTCCAGCCGAATCGCTGGAGCGGTTCCCATAGGTGGATCGGACCTTCACCTTCCATACCGGGCCCCCAACTCAAGAAAAGTTTGCCTCCAAGCCCAGGTTCAATTCTGGCCTCCGGTGCAAACCAGCGCGTGATCTGGTCAGCCTCGGTCAGGCAACGCCAAACCTCTTCGGGTGTGGCCTCAATGGTGATCTCATGTACTTGTTTGCGTTACATGTTTTAGTCCTCTATGTTGATGGAATCGTTGTTCGTCGGATGTTCTTTAGTAATTTGTGGATAGGCTGCGATAGTAAGGCGGAAGGCCCGGCCACCTGCTGTCTTCTCGTCGTGGTACTTAGCAGCCTGGGCCGCCACGAAATTTGTGAGTTCGTCGGCAAAACGAGCCCGGTCGTCCGCCGTGGCAAAACGGATTTCAGTTTCAATCGTCAGTGTCGACAGACGCTTTCGCGCCTTGGCCGCCAGTACCGAAAGCATTCCCACATCGCGGATGATGCGCGATGCGGCAGAGATAAGAAAGGCAATTGAGAATCGATCCCGCTGCGTGGCCGAGTCTTGCCCTAGCTGGCCGAGAGCTTCCGGGCTGATCAGATATTGAGTAGCGCAAGCCCTCACGATCCGCTCGCTCACATTGCCTTTTCGCTTGGTCTCTACTTCTTCGATCAGGCCGGCACGTTCGAGCTCGTGCAAGTGATAGTTCACTTTTTGCCTGGGGATTTCGAGAATCCTTCCAAGGCCTGTGGCAGTATTGGGCTTCGATTGCAGCAGATGCAGCAGCGCCTGACGCCTGGAATCCAGCAGCACCGCTGCAGACTCTGGGTTGCGGATAATCTGCAAGGCCAATGCACTCATGCAGTCTAATGTGCCACCGACAACTTTATTTGTCAAGAGAAATTCAACCCTTGTAACGGATCTGAAATGGTGTTAAGACTATGGGCAACGGTGAGCCAGACAGGCTTGCCGGTGGATTCCAAATCAAGGAGGAACCATCCAATGACGTTATTGAATGACGAAGAAATAAAGACTCAGCTCATGAATCTAGATCCGGAATTTCGCCGACTGGCGACGCAGCATTCCGACTACTCGCGGCTTCTGCATGAGCTTGAGACGAAATCCCATTTGAGTGAAGCCGAACTGTCCGAGGAAGCGCGCTTGAAGCGGATCAAGCTTGCTCTCAAAGATCAGATGCAAGGGATGATGTCGCACTATGCGACACAGCCTGTTTAAGAATTGAAGTTAAGCCCGGCCCCATTCGATTGTTCTGGGGCCGGGCGTCCGCAGATGGCCGGTGGTGCGGACATCGTACAATCAAAGAAATCCTAACCGAGAGACTAACCATTGTGAAGAATCACTGGATCGTGTTCAGTCTGCTCTCGGGTCTAGCCCTGTCGCAAGTTCCATCGAGCAAATCAAAAGTAGTGAGCGGCCGCCTGTACCGGCTGCAGATCAGCGCCTGGCCTGAATCGCCGCAGCGCGTTGCCATTCGCCATGACGGCAAGGAATTGGCAGCGAAAACGCTGACTTCGTTTGATCCCGATTGGACGATGTATTGGCGGGCTACCAGTAACGAAGCGCCTATCGCGACCCTGCCAATGAAGGTCGAAGCCATTGACGATCCTCTAGCGATAGAGTCTTCGGGCGATGCAAACAAACCAGTGGCAGTAGAGCTGGATCACGACTATCACGCCTTGGCCGACGAACGTCCCTTTTTTACCGGAAAACCGGAAGAGGGCATCCATTGGTACCGTCTGAAGAACTCGAAGAGACTTCCAGTGATTGCCTATCTGAGCATCGAGGTGGGAGACCGTGAATTGCCAAGCGACATCGAGACCTTCGTGCGCGGCGAAGATCAAACGCTCAAGCCATACCGGGTAGGAGGTTATTCCTATTTGCCTGAGGCAACGCAAACGATGCCGGGGCTTTCCAGTTTTCGCGTGAGAAAGATTGAGCCAGGCGCAGAATACCTGATTCGCGTCGCAGCGAATCATCCCGCATACACACTAAGGCTCAGGAGCTATGCAAACAGCGAGAAGCGCAACGACCTCGAGGCAGTGCGTATGGGAATGGACTTCCTGGTTAGCATGGGAGCGGCCTGGCATGCCAATATACCGCGGCGTGGTGCAGTAGCCACTCGGGAGACTTTGCCACATGGAGAAATTCAGGGTTGTGTAGCGTGTCATCCCACCGTGTTTACGATGCGCGGCTATGACTCTGGATTAAAGAACGGCTTCGAAGACGTGAATCCTGCCGCTCGACAAATGCTGGTCGACCAGTTGAAAAATCATCCCAGACCATTGCCTGGACATGAAGGCGTAAATTGGACGCGTACGATTTTTTCAGCCCGGGCGATCTCTTCACGCGCCGCCTCCTGGACTGATGCCCTGTTGCCTTACCTGAAGCTAACCGGAACTTCACATTGGGAAGAAGAAGCCGATGGGGCTGCTCCGAATGTGAGCCCCTTTGAAATCTCCTACTCGCGCTACACCTCGCTGAAGGAACCGGAGATCGCTCGACAAATCCAAGAGCAGCCAGCCCGGAACCTAATCGATCTCAACTGGAAGATTGCCGGTATGGCCGCTCTTGGCAAAACCACCGGGCCACTGATCGAGACCCTGTTTGCATGGCAGCGCCCAGATGGCTTGTTTCCCTACCATTTCGACAAGACCG
>JAPKYY010000751.1 GCA_026394095.1 Acidobacteriota bacterium
TACGCAGGGGGTGCTGCGGGCGGTAGACGTTGCGCTCGGTCGGATTGCCCAACACTCCCATCGGCTTGTTGTCCATCGCGCGTTGGAACCAGTTTTGCGAGAAATCCGTGAAGGGCGACAGGCCTGTGGGGCCATGGAAAGTGACCAGGCCGGTCTTTTGATGGATCGCCAGGTGCAGGCCGGTGATGTCGCTATAACCCAGCAGCATTTTGGGGTTCTTGCGGATGAGTTAGTAGTCGATGCCGTCGAGAAGTTGTGGCGTGCCGTAGCCACCACGGACGCAGATGATGCCCTTGACCTCTGGGTCAGCAAACATCGTGTGGATGTCTTCGATGCGGCCGGGAATGCTCTCACCGAGCTTTCCTTCACGCTTGCCCACCTGCTTGCCAATCTTGACCTTCCAGCCGAACATTTGCGCGGTGAGTTGCATGGTTTGCAACTGGTTCGGGTCTGCGACAAAGGTGCTGGGGCTGATGAGCCCGACGGTGTCGCCGGGCCGCATCATTTTGGGCTTGATGATGGTGGAGGCCGCGCCTGACTGGGCGGCAATGGCGGCGGCAGGCACGGCGGATACGAATTCGCGACGCTTCATAACTGGTGAGGTTACCAGTTTGTGAGGCTGCCGTCTGGACGGCGGAAGAGCTGGATTGGCTGGTCGTGCTTGGTGACTTCCCAGAACATCTTGATCTTCGATGGATCGAAGGTGACGCCAAGGCCCGGACGGTTGTTCGGGTAGAGCTTGCCTGCTTTGAAGTCGAAGCATTCGGGCAGGTAGAACTTGTGTGGGAGGTCGATGGCGGTGCCGGTCATTTCCATCATGACGGGGCCGGAGAATGCGGCATTGCAGTGCACGAGTGAAGCTTCACCGATGGGCCCGGTGAAGTGGGGTGTCTGGCCGACGTAGTGGGTTTCACAGAGTGCCGCAAGTTTCAGATATTCGGTGATGCCGCCGCAATTGGGAATCGAGACACGGTTGTAGTCGATCAGACGGCCTTCGATCAATTCATTGATCTCCCACTTGTGGCTGTGTTGCTCGCCGACGGCGATTGGCACCTTCACCATGGGGCGGAGTTGCTTGTAGACGTTGTTGTTTTCGCTGCGGACGAGGTCTTCGACAAAGTAGGGTTCGAGCGACTCAATGAGGCCGCTGAGCTTGACGGCGTCTGGGAAGTCGAGACGGGTGTGGAAGTCGATGGCCCAGTCGCCGGCTTTACCGACACCTTCGCGGATCTGCTGGCATTGTTCGAGCGTCTTGTGAACCATGGCGCGATTCTGGAAGGCTGCGTCCTGGCCGGGGTCGGCGACGGAGGTGCGGAAGGCGCGGAAACCATATTCCACGCAGGCACGAGCGTTTTCGACGAGATTTAGCTTTTTGGGGTTTGGGAAGCCGGTGCAGTAGCATTCGACGTGGTCGCGAGATTGCCCGCCGATGAGTTCGTGGACGGGGACGCCGAGGGCCTTGCCCTTGAGATCCCAGAGGGCGAGATCGAGGGCACCAATGGAGTGGGTTTTCTCGCGCCCCGCTGGATAGAAGAGGCCACGGAACATGAGCTGCCAGAGGTGATCAATCTGGTTGGGGCTTTTGCCGATGAGCTGGGCGGCGAGTTGCTTTACCAGATCGGGGGAGCCGCCTTCGCCAATGCCGGTAAGACCTGCGTCAGTTTCGATTGTGACGACATGGAAACTCTGGTTCACCATCGGGCGGGTGATCGGCGATTCGTAGTAACGGATGCGCGTAAT
This sequence comes from Acidobacteriota bacterium, assembly GCA_026394095.1. Lineage (GTDB taxonomy): Bacteria > Acidobacteriota > Terriglobia > Bryobacterales > Bryobacteraceae > Bryobacter. Next base: position 1,741 of record JAPKYY010000751.1, read on the forward strand.
CTTCATACGCTTCAATTCGGCGCTCGCTTTTTCAGCTAGCGGAAAGGCAAGGGCAGCACCCTGGAGGAAATTGCGACGTGACAGTTTCATGGCGTTCGGACTTTATGTTATACCTGATTTACCATGCGAAAGTTGATCACTGCTGTAGCTTTCGCATCTGGACTCTTCGCCCAGATCCCCGTCACCGATCCCCTAGTCGTAGCGAAATGCTCTGGATGCCACGCCAAAGATGACAAAGGGAACCTCAGCCGGATCTCGGAACTCCGATCCGCGCCTGAAGGTTGGCAGCAAGCCCTTAAGAGGATGGTGCGTCTTCACGGGCTCACACTCTCTGCCGATGAAGCACGCAAGATCGTGCAATACCTTGGAGACCAGCATGGTTTAGCGCCTGAAGAGGCCAAGCCCGGCATTTATTATTTTGAAAAGCGTCATCTTGATCAGGAGAAGTATCCAGAGGTAGTGCGTGAAGCATGTGTGAGTTGCCATCCTTATGGACAGGCGATGAACTGGCGCCGTACAGCCAAGGAATGGGATCTTCTCGTCAATATGCACATCGGATACTTTCCGGTAGTGCAGTGGAATAGCTTTACTGGATCCATGCGCGGGCCTGGAGCAGCACCAGGAGCAGCTCCGGCACCGGGTGCAGACACGCGCACCCCTGTCGAAAAAGCAATTGAGCAAATGA
>JAPKYY010000391.1 GCA_026394095.1 Acidobacteriota bacterium
ATCTGACAAGGGTGTGATCGAAGCCGAGGGAGCTGGCGTCGAGTTCGAGATGGACAGCGTCTCGGGCTCTGGCGTGGTCGAGATCGAAGCGTAATAGCTCGCTGGTGCTGAGCGAGTAGCCTCGACGCTGGAGGCCTACCCTTGCGGCGGTGAAGGATCTTAGGTCAATAGCCATGTCTGATCCAATACTGGGGGTCGGGTTTCGAGCCATGCTTCGAACTCTGGAGCAGGCTTGAGGCCAAGAAGCGAGCGGAGGTATAGCGCGTCGTGGAAGCTGGTGCTCTGGTAGTGGAGCATGATGTCGTCTGCGCCCGGGACGCCCATGATGTAGTTGCAGCCGGCGGTGCCGAGGAGCGTGAGGAGGTTGTCCATGTCGTCCTGGTCAGCTTCGGCGTGGTTGGTGTAGCAGATGTCGCAACCCATTGGGACCCCCATGAGCTTGCCGCAGAAATGGTCTTCGAGGCCAGCTCGCAGGATTTGCTTGCCGTCGTACAAATACTCCGGGCCGATGAAGCCTACTACGGTGTTGACCAGGAGGGGCGAATAGCGGCGAGCTACGGCATAGGCTCGGGCTTCGCAGGTTTGTTGATCGATGCCGTGGTGCGCGTTGGCAGAAAGGGCCGAGCCCTGGCCGGTTTCGAAATACATTACGTTTTCGCCGCGTCGTAGCTCTTTGGTGGCCTGCCAGGCTTCATCGAGCAGGGCGAGGTTGATGCCGAAGCTTTGGTTGGCGGCTTCGGTGCCTGCGATGGACTGGAAGACAAGATCTACGGGTGCGCCCTGGCGGATGACTTCCATCAGTGTTGTGACATGGGCGAGGACGCAGGATTGCGTTGGGATGTTTAGCTTGAGTCTCAGGTCGTCGAGCATCCGCAGGATTGCGGTTGTGGTTGCGACGCTGTCTGTAGCCGGGTTGACGCCGATGCAGGCGTCACCGCTGGCGAGGCTGAGACCGTCGAGGGTGCTTGCTGCGATGCCGTGCAGGTCGTCGCTGGGGTGGTTGGGTTGCAAGCGTGTCGCGAGCCGGCCGGGCAAGCCGATGGTGGTGCGGAAGCGAGTGACTACGTGGCAGCGGGAGGCGACGAGGATGAGGTCCTGGTTGCGCATGAGCTTTGAGACTGCGGCGGCCATCTCGGGTGTGACGGCTGGGGCAACGGCGTTGAGTTGGTCTGCTGATGCGGTGAGGAGCCAGTCGCGGAAGTCCCCAACGCAGAGAGAGGAGATTGGCTGGAAGGCCGATTCGTCGTGTGAGTCGCAGATGAGGCGGGTGACTTCATCGGATTCATAAGGAATGATTGGCTCGTTGAGGATTTGCCGCAGAGGGATGTCGGCGAGTGCGATGCGGGCACGGATGCGTTGTTCCTGTGAGGTGGCAGCGACGCCGGCCAGGACGTCTCCCGATCTTAAGGGGCTTGCGTGGGCCAGGAGCTGTTTGAGGCTCACGACTCACCCCGTTGTGCCTGGGCGAACTCCTCTTCTGGCGAGAGGATGAGGCGGTGGCGGGCATGGAAGGCGAACCAGATTAAACCAATGATGAACCAGACGACTGCTCCGTAGACACCCTTGACGTATTCGGCATTGAAGAAGAGCGTGGCAAGGGTTAGGGTTGCGATGAGGCCGCTGAGGATTGCGCCGGGTTTGCCAAGCGGTCTTCGGTAG
>JAPKYY010000277.1 GCA_026394095.1 Acidobacteriota bacterium
TAATCTGGTTTCTCGCTTTAAACCCTGACGCTGGAGACCTGATGCCTGGGACAGGCGGTTGTCGAAAGCTGCGATGGCGGGCAGAAGGGCGCGGCAAGCGCGGCGGGGTTCGAGTGATTTACTAATACCACGACGCGTTATTGCCGCTTTTTTTGCTGAATGTTTTTGCGAAGAATGAGAAGGCCAATTTGACGAAAGCAGAACAAAACGAGATGCGGGCGCTGATGCCAAGGCTGGTAGAAGGATACAGGAAGAGGAGTTTGTAATGAAAGATAAGGCAATGAAATCGAAGGTTCGAGCGGGCAGCAGGATTTTGGAGAGCTTGCGGGAAGCTGTGGATTGGGTGGAGGGAAAGGATGTTGCGGTTCGAGTGAGCACAGTGGAAGTGCCGATGATTGACGTTCGCGAGACCCGGCGGAAACTAGGGCTGAGCCAAGCGGCATTTGCTTCAAAGTTTGGTTTTCAGGCTGCGACCTTGCGGAATTGGGAGCAGGGGAGGACCTATCCTGATGGACCAGCGCGAGTATTGTTGGCGGTGATTGCAAAACACCCGGAGGCGGTGGAGGATTCTTTACTCAAGGCAAGCTAGGGAAAATCAGCTTTCAAATCGACTAGCGCAGACTTCGGCGATAGTGGGAAGACAGGGACGGGTGTATCTGAAGAGGCCGTCCCCAGTCCGATTCATCGATCCTACGGGTATGAACCCTACCGTCAGTCAAGGCTGGGAGCCCGCCCCAAAAGACCTCTGCAGCATCTCTGGCGCAAGCAATTGTTCAGATCGGATATCGCGCAACCAGAAGACTGGAGTCGCAACTGTCGACTTGAACGGAATTGATTTATCGAAGAATTCTGGAGTCATGCCGCTTGGCAATCTCGCTAACAGTCAAAATGTTTATGACCTCGCCTACGGCCCCACTTTTGGAATAATGTTGATCCGACGAGTACAAATCTTCTCAAGCCGGAGGCAAAATACTTGATCGTATTTCAAGAGTTGGCAGAAGCATTCGCTAAGTTCGACTTAGGCATGCCGTATATGGTCAAGGGCGGCCAGCGACAAGGCGCGCATTATGACTCGAGGGACCGCGAGAAAATCCTACGCCGTGAGTGTCCAGAACTGTTTCAGCACAATATTGGTTCGGGACCTGGGACGAAGTATAGCCCTATGGTTGTCCAGAGATCCAGGAGGCACCCTTGATTCAAATGAAAAAACAAAAGTGGAGGCTGCTTTTTATCTTGGTTGCCATGTCTATTGCCACTTCATGCGTATCGCGCCCCCTAACCTTGCCTGCGGCCTCAAAGACCCTGTTGTATCCGGCCGTGGAGGCACCCGATCTCACCGGGGAAGTCTTCCGGGAGGGCAGCCATGAGTTGCTTACGAACGTAATCGTTGAAGTGTTCTCCCAAGGAAAAGATCGATCCATTCGACGAGGCAAAACGAACGACAAGGGCCAGTTCAAATTTGCTTTGCCAGAAGGCGCGTATATGCTGCAGTTCAGCCTATTGGGATACGACCGCGTGCGACAGCCTGTCGATGTCAAGCGAACTGCGAAAATGCGACTAGAAATCGGACTTCCACTCGGCACTTAGAAATGAGGGGAGCGAGACAGCCGAGCGCAGGGGATGAACTGGCATGTTGTAGGGGGTGAAAGAGCTCTACGGGAAAGGTGAAGCGACACCATTCTGCCCACGACTCTTGCAGTGCTTAACGTGGGGTGATGGTTGAAGCGTAGATAGAGTCGGTGGCGGGCTGGGTATCGAGCTTCGAATTGGGGTCAGCCTCTCCATGAGGCGGCTGCCCCAGTCAACCGAAAATGTTCCTTCTGGTTCGGCTTTTTGCTCTCCTTCGCCTTCGTATCAGTTGCTTGTGCGACGTTCCGGCCACTGGGATGTCACCTTTGTTGGTTTCGACGTCCTGGGAGGTCTCATTAGATGGGAGGCCCGAGACTTTCTCTGCGCCGGTGCTGGGATTCAGGTGGAATACCGACACGGCCAGGACATTTGGTTGTGGATTGAAAGCTGCGCTAAGCTGAGGGCTCAATCGGAACTCTTCATAAGAAACTCGACACAGCAGCCAAGCTCAAAGCCCCTTTAGCTACATTGCTCGCCAGGGATAGTACTTAATTCAATTGGGTAGGATTAAATCCCCGAAACGCTATTTCAAACGAAGCCGTTAAAGTGTAAACTGAGCCTCATGGTTCGATTGAAACTTCTGCCCTCGCTGTTATTGTGCCTATCCACTTCTGTGGCTTTGGCCCAAACTACTCGATCTTTCACAATGTCTTCTACCGGGGTACAAGCACAGCCCGGGCAGGCGCCTCTCTACCAGAATTTTTCGCCGACTTTCACCCCATCTGTATTGAGTCCAGATGTAGACGTAGTCACAATATTCCCCGAATATCTGGGCGTCCCGTTTGATTCATTTGCCACCTCCAGCGTTCTGCCCGCTGATGACCCATGGGCCATTAAAGCTACTGCACTGGCTAACTCGGCGAAAGCTACCGGTAAGCCGCTCATGGTACAAATCGTTTTAACTCGAGATATCGTTGTTGCCAAAGCAGTCAATCAGGGTGGTGTCTCGGTGGTTCAGCCGGGTTGGGTTTCCGGTTGTATCGACATGACTAATCCGGCATATGCCAATTTAGGGACGGCATATGTCAACTACGCAACCTGGATTGCCCGAACCTTTGCCCCTAAGTACATGGTTGTCGCCATTGAAGCGAATCTCTACTATGTTTATTGCGGCGGCAACACCGCCAGCTGGCAATCTCTGGTCAATATCGAACGACGAGCCTACGATGCAGTGAAAGCAGTTAATTCCTCGATTCTGGCCTTCCCCTCCTACAAGCTGGAAGAGTTGTATGGTCAAACGCTAACTGGCTGGGATCAAACACAATGGAGAGCTCTGGCCAACTTCAAGAAAGACCGCCTCGGCCTGGCAACTTACCCGTCCAGCAATCGTGTGAATGGGGTCTTTATCAATCCCTATCAGTTGCCCAGCGATTATCTGGCACGCGCGAGAAACCGAAACTGGTTTGAACCGAAGATCGTGATTACCGAAACCGGTTGGAACTCGGCGAGCATCTCTCTGCGCTACCTGGGCAACTGTGTTTACAACTACATCTATTCGAGCCCGGAGTTTCAGGCTGCCTATATGGAACGGTTGCTCTACTCGGCCTCGGTGAGTAGTTTTGATCACGTCAGCTGGTGGTCTTATCGCGATCTGATTCCTTCTTCGGTTATGACGGCTTGTCATCCGGATTCTGCACCGCCTTATCCGGAATGCAATGGTGACATCTGGTGCGCCACTGTCAACAATTGGCGCATCACTACAAATGGCTGGACGCCCGGTTTTGCCGAGTTGGCTTTCAAAACTTTTGGAACGATGGGCATGATGCAGTACGATGGCAGCCCCAATGCCGCAACAGTTGCCCTGTGGCGGCGTTTTCGGTCGCTTCCGGTCGTAGGCCAATAAGAGAGTCCCAGACTGGCCTTGGAGTTTGTCTGGAGGCCGGCATGCTAAAGTTTTGCTCGCACCGGACTGCGTTTGATCGTCTGATTTGGCCTTCTGGAGACGAGAACAGAGAGCCAATGCGGACTGCGGCTTTCTGGCGCAGGAACTTAAACGCTTGCGGCCATTCGCGAGACCTGCGACTCGCCTGAGGGGCGGATACGCTGGGTTTGAGTGACCGCGTCGAGATAGTCGAGGCCCATTTTGCGGAGGACAAGTTCTTCGATTGATTGTCTTAGGATGGGGGCCTGATCGAGGGATTCTCTGGCCTGATCGCGGCCCTGCCCGAGACGCTGCTCGCCGTAGCTGAACCAGGAGCCTGATTTTTGGAGGATACCGAGTTCGGCACCGGCGTCAACCAGTTCGCCCAGCCGGTCGATACCGCGGCCGAAACGGATCTCGAATTCGACTTCGCGGAAGGGTGCGGCCATTTTGTTTTTGACTACCTTCACTTTCACGCGGTTGCCGCGGATCTCGTCCCCTTCTTTGACCGAGGTTGTTTTTCTCACTTCGAGGCGTTGGGATGCGAAGAATTTGAGGGCACGGCCGCCGGTGGTGGTTTCGGGGTTACCGAACATGACGCCGATCTTCTCTCGTATCTGATTGATAAACAGGATCGTGCAGTTGTGGCTGGAGGCGAGGCCCGTCAGTTTACGCAGGGCCTGGGACATGAGGCGGGCGTGGACGCCGACGAAGGCGTCTCCCATTTCGCCGTCGAGCTCGGCCTTGGGTACTAGCGCGGCAACGCTGTCGACAACAACGAGGTCGATTTGGCCGGAGGCGACCATGGATTGTGTGATGTCGAGAGCTTGCTCGCCGTAGTCGGGCTGGGAGAGGAGGACGCGGTCTGGATCGACGCCGAGTTTGTAGGCGTAGGTGGCGTCGAGGGCGTGTTCGACATCGACGAAGGCGGCATAACCACCGAGTTTCTGGGTTTCGGCAATGGCGTGCAGGGCGAGGGTGGTTTTGCCGGAGGATTCAGGCCCGTAGACTTCGATGATGCGCCCGCGGGGGAGGCCGCCGCAGCCGAGGGCGTGATCGAGGAGGAGCGAACCGGTGGGGATGACGGGGATTGATTCGGCCGATCTGGACCCGAGAACGACTACCGAGCCGCTGCCGTTTTTCTTCTCCAGCTGTTGGGCTATGAGGGCGAGTGGGGAGAGGGTGCGA
>JAPKYY010000453.1:0-1219 GCA_026394095.1 Acidobacteriota bacterium
ACAACCATCTTCGAAAACAATCCGCACGAACGAAGCCAATACGATGCCCTAAAGGCAAAACTCTTGAAGCAATGCCTCCCCGAAGGTGAACTCGAACTCCAAACCTTCGAGCGTTACGTCTTCGCACTCTTTCAGGTAGACCGCGCCAGGCAGATGGAAATCGACGCGCAAGACCGCTGGTCAAACGAACCCAATAACCAAATCCTCTTCAACCAAATGGACCGCATCCTCAAGCTCTGCGCCGCCCAGGAACGTCGTGCCGACCGGGCCCTCAAAGAGTTGACAAAACTCCAGAGAGATCGGGTCCTGGCCATGGATATCCACACCGAGGTCTACCTCTTCGACAAAATTGTCGATATCCCGGCCACTTTTCCCATGTTTGATGTCCGCAAAGCCGACTTGAGCAAAACCAGTGCAGGCCTGCTCGCTGTCCGGCTGATGGCTCTAATGCCAGAAGCCCGCGAAATCGTCGACAAACACCGGGCCTCAAAGCTAGCTGCATAACAACCAGACAAGCCCGGCCTCAACAGGCCCCAGATCTTTGACAATTGAATATTGCTTGGGAGAGTGGGTACACCACAACCACGTCTAAACTTCGCTCGGCACCACATAAGGCGCGCGATAATTCCGCGTCAGCATCGCATTTGCCTCAGCATCATTCGGGAATCGCATCGTCGCCGGATCAAACTTCAACTCCCGGCCCAACCGGTGCGAAATATTCCCCAAATGACAAAGTGCCGTCGAAAGTGCCGTCTCCTCAATTTCGGCATGCACCAACTTGGGGTCCCGCGCCCTCACTGCATCGGCGAAGTTTGCAAAGTGATCGAGATTCGCTGGATACGTCACAGCCGGCTCCGGCTGCTTGTTCCGGCCCAGCGTAATCCTGAAATCTCCATTCGCCATCATATGCATGCTGCCCTTGGAACCAAAGAAATCCCACGACATCGGCTCAGGAGTATACAGCCCACGCAACTGCCCTACAATCGAAGACCCATCGGCAAACGTCCAGGTCACATTCTGCGTATTCGGAGTCTGCCCTTGATCCTTGTATCCAAACCGCCCTCCGGTCGATCTCACCGAAACCGGCAAAGTCTTCTGCATCCCCCAGCGCAACACATCCAGCATATGGATTCCGTTGTTGCCCAGTTCGCCATTGCCAAAGTCCCAGAACCAGTGCCAGTTATAAGGCACGAGATTGGCATGGTAATCCTGCATCGGC
>JAPKYY010000453.1:1254-1835 GCA_026394095.1 Acidobacteriota bacterium
GGTCCAACCCAAAGATCCCAATTGAGGTTCGCCGGCGGCTGCGTCACCGGCTTGAAGCCCAGCGAATCGCGATTCCCGGGGAAGAAAAAATTGCCCTGATAGATATCCCCGATAACGCCCGCATGAAGCAGTTCTACCGCCTTGCGAAAGGGCCCCCACCACCGCCTCTGTGTCCCGCCCGCCGCAATACGCTTATATTTGCGTGCCGTCTTCACCAACTGAATGCCTTCAAAGATATTGTGCGAAACCGGCTTCTCGACATAAACATCCTTGCCAGCCTGCATCGCCCAGATCGCCGTCAGTGAGTGCCAGTGATTCGTAGTCGCAATGGTCACTGCGTCGATGTTTTTGTCCTCAAACGCCCGCCGCATATCGGTGTGAATCAGTGGCCGCTTACCCGTCTTGGCAAAAATAGCCTGTGATGCCGCCTCCGCCCGAGCTCCATCCACTTCCACCAGCGCAGCAATCTCAAGATTTGCTACCGGCAGCATCTCCTTGATATGCGCAGTCCCGCGAGATCCAACACCGACAATTGCAACGCGCAACTTGTCACTAGCTTGAGCCCACGATTGAGATGCCAT
>JAPKYY010000729.1 GCA_026394095.1 Acidobacteriota bacterium
GTTGAAGTTGGCTGACTTGACGCCGGCGAGATAGCCGCTGGTGTCGTGCGGGATGTCGACTGATGTCTTGTCGTCTTTGAAGAGGATTTTTGCGGCTTCGCGGCGTCCGCCGATGGCATCGAATTTTTCAAAGCCGAAGCCGATCGGGTCGATGAGGGTGTGGCAGCCGGCGCAGGCGGGGGATGAGAGGTGGACGCCGAGACGCTCTTTGTTGGTGAGGGGTTTGTCTTCTGAGAGGACGGGCAGATTGGTATCGACTCCCGGAGGTGGGGGCGGTACGTGCTGGCAGAGCAATTGTTCACGAACGAAGAGGCCGCGGGCGGTGGGTGAGGTGTCGTCGGGCTTGGCGGTGCTGGCCAGGAATAGGGCCTGGCCGAGGATGCCTGCTCGTTCGGATTTCTCTGCGAAGCGGACGCGTTCGTATTCGCGGGTGGGCACGGGGAGATCGTAGATGGCTGCGAGGTCTGCGCTGAGATAGCCGTGCGGGTCCGTGAGCAAGTCCATGAAGTTACGCTCGCCCCAGGCGAGGTCGCGGACGAAGCGGCGGGCTTCTTCTGTCATCGCTACTGCGGCTTCACGGTTGAATTTCGGATAGCGACGGCGGTCTTTGGCGGTGCCGAGGACACGATCAAAACGAAGCCACTGGGCGGTGAATTCGTCGATGTTTTCTTTGGCTCGCTCGTCGGCGAGGAGGCGCCGGGCGTGGGCTTCGATGTCGAGATTACCTTTAGCTGCGGCATCGAGCAGGGTTTCATCGGGGCTGCTGGCCCAGAGGGTGAAGGAGAGGCGATTGGCGGCTACGTAGGGCTTGAGCGTTGGGTCGTCGGAATCTTCCATGCGGAAGAGAAAGGCCGGGGATTGCAGCATTGCTTCGGCTACGAGTTGGACGCCGCCTTTAGCGTAGAGAGCCTCATAGCGCTGCTTCTCATCGGCGCGCAAATGGCGACGAAAGGCACGTCTGCCAAAGCTTGTGACGAAGCCAGGTTGTGGCTTCAGGGCTCCACGGCGGACGGCGTTGCGGGTGATCTTTTCTGCGGCTTGCGAGTAGGCGTCCATCAGGAGTGGCGAGAGGCTTTGGCCCTGATACTGGGTCTTGAAGCCGTTGACGAAGTCTTCTGGAGGGAATTGCAGTGCGGGCTGGGAGGTGTCGCCGAGGAGGTCTCTGATGACGTTGTTGTATTCGTAATGGCTGAGGCGGCGGAGGTAGATGCGAGCTTTGGTGTAGCCGGTGCCTGCGGCTTCGCGCTTGCGGTACTGGATGGCTTCGGCGACTTCTACGTCTGGCATTTTGGCGAGCTTCAGGATCCAGGCCTCGAGTACTGCGTCGTCGGCTGAACTTGCTGCGATGCGGACGCCGCCGGCATGGGGCATGCGGCCGGTTGGTTTGCGTCGCAGGATGGATTCGGCGGGCCTTGCGCGATCGACCAACTCGACCAGCGAGCGCCCGAAGGCTTCGAGTTTCGCGGGTGAGGATTCGGCTTCTGGGAATTGCAGGCGAGTGGCCGAGGCAACACCGTCAGCAAAGTGGCAGGCGCGGCAGCCGGATTTTTCAAGCACCGGGTATAGCGTGGTGCGGAAGTCCTGCGCTGCGGCGATTGAAATCACTAAGAGCCATGAAGCGATAAATCTCATCGAAGCCCTATTTTAGGCGATAGCCGGGGCCACGCAATACCTGACCCGGCACCGCGCCTGTGTGCTTGTCGCCATCGATTACCATCTGCCCGTTGACGATCACGTAGG
>JAPKYY010000616.1 GCA_026394095.1 Acidobacteriota bacterium
TCGAGAATGCTCGCAAACTGATCCGGCAAATCAAAAAAGGCGAATCGACTCTCGGCCAGGACCGCGTACTCAAAGGATGGTGGAAGCCAGAACGCTACGCCGACCTCACCTACTGTGGCCGCGAAACCATTCAGTCCTGGCTGGCTGCTCAGTAGCTTCTACAATATAGGCACCCATGGATTTCCGCCTATGACAGCCGAAGAGAGACACCTGGCCTCCACGGTTTTCGATTACCATCAACTCAGCCACAAACCAGCTACTGCCGACGCCATGCTCGTCCTCGGTACAAATGACACCCGTGTTGCCGGTCATGCCGCAGACCTTTTCCTGCAAGGCTTCGCCCCACTGGTTGTCATCACCGGCGGTATTGCCCATCAGAACGACCTGCTCTCTACCAGTTGGCATCGTCCCGAAGCAGAAGTCTTCGCAGAGATCCTGCGCGCTCGCGGCGTTCCGTCGAGCGCACTCCTCTTGGAATGCAAAGCTACCAACACCGGCGAAAACATTCGCTTCTCCCGCCAGCTTCTGGCCAACCACACCCTTTCTCGAATCCTGATTGTCACCAAGCCCTTCATGCAGCGCCGCGCCTTTGCCACCCATGCCGTCGAGTGGCCCGAAATGCCTGCCACCATGTCCTCCTGGTCCGCAACCTTCGACGATTACTGCACTCATCCAGACCTTGACCCGGTCAAGGTAACCAATATCATTCTGGGCGACCTGCAGCGGCTTTGGCTTTACTCCCGCCTCGGTTACTCTGCCCCGCAGCGGATTCCAGCCGACGTGATGACTGCCTTCCACAAACTCGTTGAACTCGGTTTTGACCGTCACCTCCTGCCGGAATAAACAAGAGACTGACTTATCAGCCGATCACCCACACCGCCACTCCTGAAGGCTGGCTCTATTTGCTGCCAGCTGGCTTGGTGAGCCGGAAAAACGCCTCCATCTGTGCATCGGGGCTTCCCCCGAGCACTCGCCGGGCAATGTAATCCCCCAGCACTGGCACATGCTTGAACCCATGCCCAGACCCTCCACCAGCGATCCAGACATTCCCCCACTGAGGGTGTTTATCGATGATGAAGTGCTCGTCAGCCGTATTCTCAAGCTGGCAAACATGCGTCGCCACCACAGGCTGATCCCGCATCTCGGGGAATCGCAACGCCAGAAAATCCCGCGCTCTCTTCACCTGATGTGGCGCTGCAATTCGTTCATCCGTATCAGGATCAAAGTTCGAATCAGGGTTAGTCGGGCAAATCTTCAGACCCTTCGAATAGAGACTCGGAAATCCATAATAAGTGCTCTCAGAGAAGTTCGGCAGCCGGGGATAGGTAAACCGCGTATCTCCAGCCGGTGTCCCAAAGTAAATCACATCGCGCCGTGGTGTAGCAATACGGTTACCCAGCAGGGCGGGGAAGAGCTTGCGAAGCCACGGCCCACAGGCAAACACAAACTGGTCGGCCCGCAGCACCCCACCATCCTGCAATCGAAGATTCTCCAGTTTGCCCGTCCCGCCAGCACCCGGCTCCGCCCGCGCGATTGTGATCGTTCCCCCACGCTTGCGAAACGCCTCCGCCACGGTCTGAATCGATTCCCGGGCCAACAGAATCGCCGCATCGGGTTCATAAACTCCGATACCAACCCCTTCCGGCCTAACCTGTGGCCAGCGCTTGTGTATCTCCTCGGGCGTCAAAGTCTCAAATGGTACGCCAAGCTTGCTGAGTACCTTCCCCTGCGCCTCCATCTCCTTGGTCGCGGCAGCAGCCATCTGCAACCTGCCAATCGGGTGAAACAAGCTACGCCCAAATTCCTGCTGGCGCTTGCGCCAAAGCTCCATAGCTCGCAGCGCCCACACCGAGTACATCTCCCGCGAACCATAACCCGCCCGAATCTGCCGCGTCTCGTCTCCAGAGGTCGCTCGTGGGTTCCCCGGTCCATAGGCCTC
>JAPKYY010000686.1 GCA_026394095.1 Acidobacteriota bacterium
GTCTTGCGGCTCTCGCCAAGGATCAGTAGTGGCACGGCGGCGTTTTGCTGGATTGTAAGTGTAGGGATGAGCTGGAATTGCTGGAAGACGAAGCCGATGTTTCGGGCTCTTAGTTGTGCGCGCTGCGAAGCAGATAAAGTGTGCCAATCCTGATCGAAGATGCGGCAATGGCCGGAGCTTTGCTCGAGGATGCCGGCCACGATCGAAATCAGCGTTGTCTTGCCGCAGCCGGAGGGGCCCACAAGCATCAGGAATTCGCCTTCTTCGATGTCGAGGTTGATTCCCCGCAGAGCATGGACGGGCTGAGACGCTGTCGGATAAGTCTTTTGCAGTTGTTTGCAGGAGATGGCGATGGGCATGTGGGTTAGCCTTTGAAGACGATGGCTGGATCGAGCTTGAGCACGCGCCGTGCGCCGAGCCAGGCGGATACCAGGGTGATGAGCAGGACCGCCGCTACAGTGATCTCCAGTTGCAGGTTTGAAAAACGCATGTTCATCTCGCTATCGCGGGTGTACCAGGAAAGGGCAGCGGCGATGCCTATGCCGATGCCGAGACCGACGGTGCCGACGAGGGCGGCCTGGGTGCCGATCATCCCGAGGATGCGTGCGTTGGATGCTCCCATTGCCTTGATTGCCCCGAACTGGCGGAGGTTTTCAAGGGTGAAGTTATAGAAGGTTTGCCCGGCGATCATCGTGCCTACGCTGAAGCTGATGAGGATGCCGAAGACAAAGGTGGTGACGATGCCGGTTTCGCGGATGAAGTATTGCTGGGTGAGATCGCGGAATTGCGGGTTTGTATACGCGCCGAGGCCGGTGATGCGCTGGATCTTCTGCGCCAGTGCGGCTTGATCGATGCCGTCTTTGGCTTTGGCAAGAATGAAGGTGAGTTTCTTGCGCTCTTGCGGTGCATAAAGAGAGGCACGTGAGTAAGTGGTGTAAATGACCGGGTTGGACTGGAAGGTTTGCGCAGCCTTGCAGATTCCGACGACGATGGCGCGATGGTCGTTGAGCTCTACTGTGTCGCCGATTTTGAGCGGGATGAGCTTGCCGTCTGGGCCTTTGTGGGCGAGTTTGGTGAGGGCCCCGGCCTGATCGACGATGATGCCGTCTGCTTTGCGCAGGTCTTTGAGTGAACCGGCGATCATCTCGGAAGGGCCGCCGATGAGGGTTGAGTCGTCGAGGCCGTTTACGATTGCAGACTGGAAGTTGCCGTCGTCGAGGCGGACGCGCAAGTTGCCCTTATAGAGTGGAACTGCCCAGGCCACGCCGTCGATCGAGCGGACGCGGGCCAGTTGGGAATCGGCCATTGGTTTGGCGTCGTCGGCAAATTGCACACGCGGATCGACGACCAAGATTTCGACATCACCGAGATTGCTGATCGTAGCGGTGATGCGGTCGAGAATGCCGTTTAACATGGCAAGGCGATTCATGAAGGGATCCTCTTTCAAGAGGATAGACGCTTCAATGGTGAAATAGTTCGAAAGTGAAAGTAAAGTTTTGTATAGCGCTAGCGGGAGTTGATCTTGGTGAGGATCTCAATGAGGAGGTTCTGCTCGCCGGCGGCGAGGGGGAGGAGCATGTCGGCGGCGACCTTAAGACGCATGGCGTTGAGCGCATCTGCAAAGGTGGTGCCTTTTTTTGTGAGGGAAACTTCTACCCTGCGGCGGTCTTCGAGGGAGTGTTTGCGGGAGGCGACTTTTGTTTTGACGAGCTTGTCGATTCTATGGGTGGTGGTGCTGAGAGGGATGCCCAGGGCTTGCGCAAGAGCGGTCATAGGGGTGGGCCCATGGTGATGGAGATAGGTGATGAGATGGCCATCGGCAGGGTTGAGGTCTAGTTTCGCTGCGAGTTCGGGTAGCTGGGGGAGGACGAGGCGCTGCATGAGCAGGTCCATTTGAAGAGCGAGGGCAGCGGGGTTTTGGGTTTGGGAAGGCAGAATGCTTTCAGTCTGAAAAGATCTGGCCCAATCTGTCAAGCTTTCGCGCGATATAGGGCATGAGAACGGCATCGGACTTAGCCGATTGGTGGGATCAGCAGCACAAGATCTCGCAAGCGGCACTGGATGAATTTGTAGATGAGAATCCCGGCTTGTTTGGAGTGGTTGTGGCTACTGCGGCTGCAACCGCAATGGAGCTGGGCAAGGGCACCGTGGATGTCCTGCGCCTGGGCGAGGGGTTAGCCTCTGGAACTGCGTCCGGCGTGGGTACAGATGCGCTCAGGGCATTGTCGATCGTTGGGACGGTGGGCAAAGGCGCAAAGATCATCAAGGAAGTGGTTGGCCGCAGCAGGATGATGCAGTTGATCATCGATCCCGGGGGAAGGGCTGCGAGCCTCGGCGGCGGCGGACGATGCGTCTATGTGTCTGCGACCCAGGCACTGCGGCAGACAGGGCAGAAAGCTTACGCCTCGGTAGAGGCCCTCGGTGGAGAGCTTGGGCTGGGACTGGAAGAGATGGGAAGTTCTAACGGTGGAGCATTGCGGGCGATGATGATGAAATTGAAGGCAGCCGTTGGGCCTTCCATTAAGGTCACCGATTGGAAGCAGATCGAGAAAGCGGTTCCCCGGGATGGTAGTGTCTTCTCGTTCGGGCTCAGCTTCAAGCCTTCTGGCGGGCACCGGTTGTATGCCTTTCGGGATGCTTTTGGCAAGGTACGGATCATGGATCGAGGTGGCAAGGGAAACCTGCCAGTTGTGCTCGACAGCCTGGAAGAAGTGTTGAAGCGATACGGCAAGACCGGGGTTGCGCAATTCAATGAAAGCTTTGTGATCAAAGATCTCTTTTTGAAATTTGTCGGACCAAAGGGGTTGGCGACCCTTGTGATGGAAGTGCTTGCTACCACTGTTGGCGACTCAGAGGCGACCGCACAGATGTTTGAAGAATTCAAGGAGGAAAAGAAGAGCGGGGTAGGGCCCAAGCGGGCAACGATGCGCCTCGATCCCATCCTGATTCAGGCAGGGGAGCCATTGCCTGGAGGTACCTATACAGTAAAGCGAGGCGATTCGCTTTCAAAAATCGCACAGCGTGCTTATGGGGACATGATGAAGTATCCGCAGATCTACGCGGCGAATCGAAAAACGATCGGGCCAAATGTGAACCTGATTGAACCCTGGCAGGTGCTTTTTATCCCAGTGCTGGGTTAATCAGCTCAGGCTATAGCCGGGGTCGATGCCCTGAAGGGCTAGCAGAACCTGCTGGATGTTGTAGGGATGAGTGTCGGCACCGGTGAGGGCGTGGCCGATGACATCGAAGGCGTGGGCGATCCCCTGATTGTCGTCGATGTCCATATCTACAAGAAGCTGGTTGTCACTATTGGTGGCAAAGGTGAGCTGCAGGTTGGCCTGACGGTCTCGCGTTTTGAAGCTGCCGGCATTTTCGATTCTGCGCCAGGGCTTGGCGAAAGAGTGGCTGATGCCGCTGGCTTCGTGGAAGAGGTCGGTTGAGTCGCGGATGATGTCGAGGAAGTCGTCGCTGACTTTGGCAAAGAGACGGGCCGGGCGGACTTCAATGATGCTCTGGATATGGTCGATGATGCCGAGTGAGGCGGCCTTTGCGTGGAGATTGAGGAGGCTCAATGTCCATGACGATTTCGGCCGAGCCATAAGGGAAGGCTGGGACATCGGTGAGGAGGATCGGGCTGCCAGCGAGTTTGACGCGGAAGGCGGAATCGAGGCTGCGGAGGCGGTGGTTGTAGAGGAGGAAGTTTGCTTTTGCGCCGGTGATGCGAGCGCCTGAGGCGTTGGTTGCGTCGATCAGGATTGAGCCGTGGTTGATATCCATGCGGTTCCAGTTTAGCGGATTCCAAATTCTCGGTTGTACAAGTCTCTTGAGCTTTTGTACATGCGGCGGTAAAATTTAGTCATGACGCTGACGATTTCAAAAGTGCGGCAGAATCTATTCTCATTGGCTGAGGCGGCAGCGCGGGGAGAAAACGTAGAGTTTGCTTATCAGGGTACGACCTTCAGGCTGGTTGCAGAAAAGAAAGTTTCAAAGCTCTCGCGGCTGAAGCCGTTGGATATACTCCCGCCTGGCGTGACCTTCGACGACCTCGAAAAAGCACTAAAAGAGAATAAGAAGGAGGCTCTGGCGGCTTGGGAAAGAAATCAGGAGAAGTTAGAGACGCGGTAGCCGCCTACCTCGATACCCATGTAGCAATCTGGCTGGCGCTTGCAGAGACAAGGCCAATCAGCCGGACCGCCTTGAGTGCTATCGATCGCTATGAGCTGCGGATCTCTCCGATGGTTCGCCTTGAGCTGCAGTACCTTCGAGAAACCGCAAAACTCGCTTTTGAGCCAGACCGCGTTCTGAGCCATTTGCATGAACGGCTGGATGTCAGGATTTGCGAAATCTCCTTTGACCGAATCAGCATTGCTGCTTGTCGCGAGTCATGGACTCGGGATGCATTTGACCGATTGATTGTGGCGAACGCAAGATGCGCAGGTGACTCTTACCTTATCAGCGCAGACACCAGAATTTGCGAAAACTATTCGTTTGCGATCTGGTAGCAAGGCTAGCGGCGCACCATCACTTCGTCGAGGGACTTTTTGGCCAGCACAGGAACCTGGGCATGCTGGGCGGGGTAGCCGACCGGAATCAATAAGAAGGGGCGCTCGTTGGCTGGGCGGTCGAGGATTTGCCCGAGGAATCCCATCGGACTTGGAGTGTGAGTTAAAGTTGCGAGGCCCGCGAGGTGGAGGGCGGCGATCAGAAAGCCGGTGGCGATGCCTACACTTTCCTGAACGTAGTAGTGCTTGATCTTGCGGTCGCCATCGAGGCCATAATCGATTCGGAAAACGACAATAATATATGGACAGATCTCGAGGAAGGGTTTTTGCCAGTCTGTGCCGAAGGGTGTGAGGGCGTCGAGCCACTCCTGCGGAAAACGGTTTTCGTAGTTTTCGCGCTCTTCGGCTTCTGCTGCGATCCGGATCTGACGCTTGAGGTCGGGGTCTGAAACTACAACAAAACGCCACGGTTGCTGGTTTGCACCGGACGGAGCGCTGGCGGCGGTTGCGATGGCTTGCTCGATCCATTCGACGGGAAAGGGTTGCGGGCTGAAGTGGCGCACCGTTCGCCGGGTGGACATTTGAAGGCGGAAATTTGCTACCTGCTCGAGTTGCTGGGCGGGGGAGATGGCTGGAAGCGAGAATGGCGCGAAATCGGGCATGCCTGATATTTTTCCATACATATGGTTTCGCACATGAAAAAGAAGTGAGTGGTAGGGTTGAGCGCCCTAAGAGGGATAAGCCCAATCTTTCTCAATGCTTAGCTTGTTGAAAAGGTGTGCAAAAAGACGGCTGGTTTGTGCAAAAAATATCCCTACCCTGCAAGTTGTTGCACTGTATATAGATATTTTTCTTGCTGTAACACAATATGTTGTGTCATCATCGCTAACGCACCAAGATTAAGCACGCCTCCCCCGGCTGCCCACCGTCCCCAATCTTGTTGCCAAAAAGCGTTTAAGTAAAAATAAAAAGAGGTTTCGTTCATGGGCCAGCTTGCTGTTGCACTCGATGCAAAAATCCCCAAGGCCAAAAAGTCACTCAGCCGTGCAGAGCGCACGGGTGTGAGCTTTCCACGCTATTTCACTGCGAAGATGGAGTCAGGAAAAACTCCGTACGATGAGATCGTATGGGAGAAACGGACTGCGACGATTGGTACATCGTCCGGTGCGGTTGTATTTGAACAGCGGGATGTGGAGGTGCCGGCCGATTGGTCTCAGACGGCAACCAACATCGTGGCAAGCAAGTATTTCCATGGAAAGATGGGTTCGCCCGAACGCGAGACCAGCGTTGGGCAACTGGTACATCGTGTGGTTGACACGATTGCCGATTGGGGCATGAAGGACGGCTACTTCAAGACTTCTGAAGACTGTGAGAACTTCCGCAACGAACTGGCGCACATGATGCTGACCCAGAAGGCCTGCTTCAATTCACCGGTCTGGTTCAATGTAGGCGTTAAGGAACAGCGTGGATACGGTTGGGTATGGGACGAGACGATCCAGCAGGTACGCAAGCTGGAAACGGGCGAACATCGTCCGCAGTGCTCCGCCTGCTTCATTAACTCTGCCGGAGATTCGCTGGAATCGATTCTCGATCTGGCCAAGACGGAAGGCATGTTGTTCAAGTGGGGATCTGGCACCGGTTCGAACCTGTCGAGCCTGCGTGAAGACAACGCGATTCTGAGCGGCGGTGGACGCGCTTCAGGCCCGTTGAGCTTTATGCGTGGTTTTGACGCGTTTGCCGGTGTGATCAAGAGCGGTGGCAAGACTCGCCGTGCGGCGAAGATGGTCATCCTGAATACG
>JAPKYY010000624.1 GCA_026394095.1 Acidobacteriota bacterium
ACAAAAACTTCTTTTGCCCGGCGAACCAGCTCCACCGTGGCCGGATTGATCAGTTCCGGTAAATCCACCAGAATGGCGTCATATTGACGGAGCGTCATGGAGAGCAAATGAAAATAGTCCATCCATTCAGGCGGAGGAATATCCAGAGTTCGTGAGGAGACCAGATAGTCAACGCCCTGAGAGCTGACAACAAAGTCTCTGAAACGCCGTTGGTCTAATTCCTGAATCGAGGCCAGCAGATTTTGAATCGACACCTTTGGCTTTATAGCGAGCATTTCTGCAAGAATCCCGCTTCGAAGGTCGGTATCCAGAACCAGAACTCTCTTGCGCTGATCTCGGGCCAAGGCCGCGGCAGTATTCAAAACAATCGTCGAGGCACCGGAACCCGCTTTGGCAGGAAGAAAGCAAAAAAGCGAATTTGCCACTCCACCCTGCCTCTTGCGCAAGGCTTCCTGAATCACAGTCCGCATGTCATCCACCGAAGTTTCCATCGGCAGAGTCGCATCAAAACCAATTTTTACTGCCATGATTGAAGCTTCCCGGCTGGGCCCATAGCCAATGATGGCTGCCGTTGGAATCACCTCTCGAACGATTGCAGCAAGCTCGATCGTCTCAGTGTCTTCCATATCAATGACAACAACTTCGGGCGTCAATCCCCCGCAAACCCGCTTCAATTCATGCTCATTCGGAAAGTTGTCGATATCACGAGATATCTCAAGCCAATTCGTGGCTGCCAACAAGTAGCGCAACCGATGTGCGCGAGAGGAGGCGGCGTGGATAACAATAGTGTTTAACATGAGACTCTAGTCCCACTCTCATATCGACACTTTAGCCAGAATATTTTACGGCAAATCCATAAAGTGACTGCCTTAATGAAGATTTGCTGCAAAAAAAAAGCAGGCAGCGCACAGTGCGTTGCCTGCTTTTTTGAATTCGCCCTGCTACTATCGCAGGTCGAAGCGGTCGAGATTCATCACCTTGGCCCAGGCCTTGGCAAAATCCTGAACAAACTTCGTTTTGCCATCTGCCGATGCGTAGACTTCCGACAGGGTGCGGAGTTCAGAGTTAGAGCCGAAGAGAAGGTCAACCGTGGTGGCAGTCCACTTCACTTTGCCTGTCTTGCGGTCGGCACCTTCGTAGAGACCCTCCGACGAGGACTTGCTCCATTTGGTCGACATATCGAGCAGGTTGACAAAGAAATCGTTGCTCAAGGTGCCCGGTTGAGCAGTGAGCACCCCGTGAGCCGCCTGACCCGTGTTGGCATTGAGAGTTCTCATGCCGCCGATCAGCACTGTCATTTCAGGAACGGTGAGTGTGAGCAACTTGGCACGATCCACAAGCATTTCTGCCTGGGGAGTGTTATGTCCCTCCGGGTAGTAGTTGCGCAGAGGCTGAAGTGTTGAATTCTTTCTGGATAGCTTCGAGACGCTGTAGCACCTTTGCGAGTTCGCCAGGATTGTTGACTGCCCAATCCTTTTGAGGCGCAAGGCGGATGCGGGCACCGTTGGCACCGCCGCGAAGGTCGGTTCCGCGGAAGGAAGAAGCCGAAGCCCAGGCGGTGCGAACAAGTTCTGGAACGGTCAATCCTGATGCGAGAACCTTTGTCTTGAGGGCAGCGATGTCTTTGGCCTCTACGAGTTTGTGATCCACGCGCGGGATCGGATCCTGCCAGATCAGTTCTTCAGTGGGAACTTCTGAACCGATATAGCGGGCACGCGGGCCCATGTCGCGATGGGTGAGCTTGAACCACGCCTTGGCATAAGCCAGACGGAACTCTTCCGGATTCTCACGAAAGCGCATGGCAATCTTTCGATAGCTGGGATCGACCTTCAAGGCGAGGTCTGTGGTGAACATCATCGGTGCGTGACGCTTGGACGGATCGTGTGCGTCGGGAACCACATTGGCAGCCTGGTTGTTGGCAGGCACCCACTGGGTTGCGCCCGCCGGGCTCTTGGTTTGTACCCATTCAAAGTTGAAGAGGTTGTCGAGATACTGTGTGGACCACTTGATCGGGGTTGCCGTCCAGGCACCTTCGAGACCACTGGTAACGGTGTCTGCACCCTTACCACTGCCGCACTTGTTTTCCCAGCCGAGGTCTTTGGCAGCAGCCATGGGATCAGGATTGCCGTTGGGGCCTTGTGGGTTCACGTAAATCAGGCCCATCTGGACTGCAGCGAGTGGCTTTTGCAGATTGCGGTTGCCACTGTAGCGCTGGTCGTCGAGAAACTTCTTCTCAGGGCCCCAATAGACGAGTTCGGGTTCCCAGTCGTCAGCCCGGCCACCGGCGAAGCCAAAGGTTTTGAAGCCCATGTTTTCGAGAGCAACATTGCCGGCCAGCACCATCAGGTCACCCCAGGACAGCTTCTGGCCATACTTTGCCTTCACCGGCCAAAGCAAGCGGCGGGCCTTGTCGAGATTGGCGTTATCCGGCCAACTGTTTAGCGGGTCAAAGCGTTGTTGGCCTCCATCGGCTCCACCACGGCCATCGGTCACGCGGTAAGTTCCGGCACTGTGCCATGCCATACGGATAAAGAAGGGGCCGTAGTTTCCATAGTCGGCGGGCCACCACTCCTGCGAGGTAGTGAGCACCTTTGCGATGTCCAGCTTGACGGCCTTGAGGTCAAGCGTGGCGAAGGCTTTGGCATAGTTAAAGTCTTTGCCCATAGGATTGGATTCGGCAGAATTCTGCCGCAAAGGCGAGAGGTCCAGCTTCTCGGGCCACCAGAACTGGTTTGGTTTTGCCTGTTGAGCGTGGGCCTGATTTGTCAACAACAACGGAAGGGCTGCCACAGCGAAGGTGGCAAACAGCTTCTTGAAATTTCGATTCATGTACTTCTCCTTGATTCAACGGATAATCCGCTACGGTTTAAGTGTAGAGACGAATTGGCAAGTATGCGCCTATTGCTCATATAGGCCATTCCTATTGAAGCCGAG
>JAPKYY010000583.1 GCA_026394095.1 Acidobacteriota bacterium
GTTTGTTTCTTGGTGCGACTCCAGGCTTTATCGGGCTTGGGCAGGCGAACCTGATTGTGCCTGAAGCAATCGGGGCTGGCGAACATTCGCTAGTGGTGATTGTTAGCGGAGTCGCCAGCCCTGAGTTGCGCGTGGCTGTGGTGAAGTAGATTCCGTTTACTTCATGAAGCCAAGGTTGCGGGTTGGGAAGTTGATCAGGTTCGGGAAGACCGAATCCAACTGAGCGGAGTTAACTCCAAACCAGGAAGACATGGTTGCGCCGTATTGTTCGACCGATGTTGTTGGCAACCAGAGACCGCGGTTGCCAACGTCATCGGGGCCCTCGATCGCAAGGTTGGGGAATGTACCGTACATACGACCGCCGTTGACGGCGCCGCCCATCATCAACTGATGGCTACCCCAGGCGTGGTCTGTACCGTTGTTGCCATTCGGGCCGAAGGTGCGATTGAAATCCGACTCGGTGAAGGTGGTAACCGAATTCTCCATGCCAAGTTCGATCGTTGAGTCGTAGAAGGCGGAGAGGGCGCTATTGAGGCCCGTGAAGAGACCTTGTTGCGCGGCGAGGAGGCCGTCATGATTGTCGAAGCCGCCGGTGGAGACAAAGAAGATTTGACGGCTAACGCCGAGAGTCTGGCGTGAGCGAATGATACGGGCCACCTGTGCAAGCTGGTTGCCTAAACCATTATTTGGGAAGACAGTAGTGATGCCGCTGGCGCCGGTAAGTACGCTGTTGAGCACCTTGCCAACCTGAATGCCATTGTTGATGGTGCGGTTGGCGGCCTGCACGAGGGTGAGGCCGGACTGGAAGTTGATCACTTGCTGGAAGGCAGCGTCGCGGGCGTTTGCCGTAGGCGAACCATCAGAGCCGCTCAAACCCAGGCCGTTGCCGCCGTTGATGATGGCAGGGCCTGTAACCTGGCCGATGGTGAAGAGGGCACCACCGGATGTAGAGACCGACATGGGGAGGAGAGAACCCGTGTTGGAAGGCTGCATGGCATCAGCGGCACGACCACCCCAGCCGCTACGAACACCGCTGGTGGAGGCTTGCTGCCAGGCCTGCTGTTGATCGGAGTGAGAGTAAAGGTTGGATGGTACGGCCTGATTGGCACGGTACTGCGTCTTGGTGATCGGGCGAATCAGCGGGCCCACGTTGAGCATGGCCGCTGCCTTGCCCTGATTGTAGAGCTGCTGGATGCGTGGGAGTTGCGGGTGGAAGCCGTATGCTTCACCGCGATCCATGATCGGGAGGATGACGTTTTGTGCGAGGCCGGTGGCCGCTCCACGCACCTTCGAGTAGTCGTTGTACTTGACTCCCATGGGAACAATCATGTTATTGGAATCGTTGCCGCCGAAGAGGAAGACGCAGACGAGCGCCTTGTAATCTCCGGCCTGAGCCAGAGCATCAAGAACTCCGAAGTAGCCCAGACTGGCGGTTGCGATTGATTTGCGCAGCAGTGCGCGGCGGCTGATGTTGAGTTTGAAAATGGACATGCTTTGATCTCTTTCTTTTGTTGGGCTAGTTCTGGATTTGGTAGTGAGCAGAAGAGAGCGCCAGATAGAGAGCCAGCCTGGCGCGCCGGGTTGGATCGGTAGTGGTGGCGAGGGTGTCACGAATGCCTTGCTTCAGGAGGTCGGGCATCGTGCCGTTCAGGAAATGGGCATTGATGGCGGCGATGAGCGATTCGACGTCGCCAGCCAGTGCAATATAGGGAGCCAGATTGGGCTTGGCTTCAGCGTTGGCATCGAGCTTGAGCAGGTAGTCGATGTAGTTGATGCGCTCAAGAGCAGTAACCGGGGTAAAGCCCTGGTATTCAGGCCCGTAGAGGCCGGGATTGCCGGGCGCCCGGGTGAGCGGCGAGAAGTAGCTGAAAACGCTGCCGGGATAGAAGAGCTTCTGGCCCATGCGTTCGAGGTCGGCTTCGATCGGGTTGTCCAGAACGATGGTTCCTTCAAGACCCTTAACACTGAAGGGATTTGGAGTCGCCGGGTTGTCACCGGCCCTGGCTTCGGGGTCTAGCAGGACGGCACGCATGACGGCGAAGAGATCGCCACGAACGCCCTGGCCGTTGTTGTTGAAGGCAGCATTGACGCGCATCAGGTAGGCAGCTGAGGGGTTGGATGTTACGTGGCTTTGGATGAGCCGGAGTGAATAGAACGGCACTATGTTTGGATGCTCGAAGAGGATCTGGAGAGCAGAATCTACGTCCATCATCGCGGTCTGACCGGCGGGGATAGTGCGGCCAAGGATGAGCTTGGAGCGGGTATCATGGTTGGCTTCAACGGCTACCATGGGTGCGCCATAGTTGCGATTGTTGTGCCGGTTGGAACCAGTGCCCTTGCCGGGAGGATAAGTCCAACCGGTGAAAACGTGGGCGAGCTCCATCACGTCGTTTTGGGTATAGGAGGGGTACGGCACGCCATTGGGATCACGAAGGGGAGAACCATCGGCTCGCAGGAAGGTGGTACCAAGCGAGAAGAGCTGCATGACTTCGCGGGCATAATTCTCATTCGGCTCAAAACCTTTGGTGGGATCGGCCTTGTCGTTATTAACCATGTCGAGGTATTCGCCCATGGCGACGTCGAGGGTAATTTCTTTGAGTAGTGTCTTCAAATTGCCAAATGCATTTCTGAGAAGAACACGATGGTGGGGCACCAGATAGTGCGTGTCTTCGATATCGACAGCAGAAACCACCATCGTCTTGTGCAAGGTGAAGGCGACTCTTTTGCGGAGCTGGTCTGGCGCATTCATGGCGTTGTTGAAGAACTCGGCCTGCATGTCATAGACGGGAATGTCGCCATTGGGAGTCGGCATCGAATAGTCGGAGCTGGGCAGATTCTTCTGTTCGGTGAGCCAATCATCAAAGCCAAGCTGCATCACTCGAAAGATCTCAGTTGGAGATGCACCCCAGGTAGCTTGCTCGAGAAAGCGCTTGGCGGCCAGATAAGAGACCTTGGGATTGGCTGGTGAGATGTTGGCGATCAATGGAGCAGAGGTGGTTGGGCCCGGTGCGGGATTGGAAACAGTGATCGCCGCGATGCCTCCAGGCGCTGCTTTGGTCGTACCAGATACGGAGATTTGCGTGAGTGAATTTACGGTAGCAGTCATCGCGACGCCACCAACGTTCACGGTGGCACCCGGAGCGAAGCCATTACCGTTGATCGTAAAGTTGGCGTTACCGAGCGGAATCACGGTAGGGTTGACTGAGCTAATCGTGGGCACAGGGTTCTGCAAGGTGACCGTGGACTCTCCAAACGAAGCATTGTTCTTGACGCTGCGTGCTCCGACTTTGACAGAACCATTGACCGCAGCAATGTTCATCGGTGCGGTGAAGGTTCCGTCGCTGGCGATGGTTCCTGTAGTTGGGCTACCGCCAACCACGCCATTGACCATCCATTCCACACCAGTTGTATTTGTGTTTCTTACCGTTGCAGTAAACAGGCGGGTTGCTCCTCCGCGAACTGTGGCTGTTGTTGGTGAGGTGGTCACCGTGATGGTTGCCCGAACAGTAAAACACTTCTGAGCTGAGTTCGCTGCGGCCGGTGCCGGGTTCTGTACGATGACGCAGTATTGCTGCGCATTCGGCAAACTTACTGCAGCGCGAAGTTCAGTCGAGCTGATGAATTCCGTTGTCACTGCAGCATTCTGCAGGAGGATGGTTGCGCCGGTGTAATACTTGGTGCCCTTGACGATCAGTGTTGTGTTGCCGATGTTGAGATCGGTTGGATCTACTGTGGCGATAGTTGGAGTGGGATGTTGAAGACTAACATTGGCTTCAGCAAACTTCGTTGTGTTGGCGACACTGATGGCACGTACCTTGATGGTGGCGGGATTGGGCGGGAGCGTGGCAGGGGGTGTGTAAAGCCCTGTTGTCGAGATCGTACCAACCGTGGTGTTGCCGCCGGTTACGCCATTAACAGCCCAAGTAACATTGGTGTTTGCGTTGCCGGTGACGGATTTGGTGAATTGGCGAGTAGCGTCGAGATTGACGGTAGCCGAGGTGGGTGAGATTGTGACGGTTTGCGCGGCGATGGGCAGGGCGAGCGCGAGAATCAGGAGCGGTGTTTGTTGCCAGAATTTTCGTACCATAACGCTTGAAGGTGATGGTAGATGTAGGGGACTTTTAGAAACAACAGGGAAATATACCTACTAAGCACTTACGTTTAGGCATTTGGTCTTGGGGTTGGTACCTAAGTTTGCGGCATTGGTAAGGGGTGCGGAGCGTCACTTGCGGGGCTATGATGTGCTTATGAGAGCAATTCTGGTTGGTTTCTTCTTGATTTTGTCCAGCTTCGCTGCAGAGGACGCCTGGTCTAAGGTGAAGGCTCTGAAGAGTGGCACCGAGATTAGGGTATTTCAGCCCGGAATCAAAGAACCACTGGTGGGGAAAATCGATGAAGCGGATGAAGAGCGCCTGGTTTTGGTTGTGAAGAACGAGCAGAGGGCCGTTGCAAAGGCCGATATCGAAAGGCTTGAGGCAAGGCCTTCAGGCGGCCGGCCACTAACGAAAACAACGACTGTGAAGAATGAGGACCCATCGGCAGAATTGGCCAGGCCCAAGGTACCTGTGCCAGGGTCTTCTCCGGCTCCCGCTTTGTCCAGTGCATCGAGCTCGGTGTCGTATGGCGGCAAGCCAGGCTTTGAACTGGTTTATCGCAAAAGTATGAAATAGAGCCTGATCGATTTTCCATCCGACTACCGCATGTCATGCCGTAGGAGATTTCAAATGAAATGGATGGTAATCGCAATGATGGGTTTGGGTACGCTTGCTTCGGCTGAAACGGTAGCCGGGCATTATGTTATGAACGGGATGCGCGAGGCAGCTTCGGATTTGATTCTGAAGGCTGACGGCCGATTTGAGTTTGTCTTCATTTATGGCGCTGCTGATTTTTGGGGCGG
>JAPKYY010000991.1 GCA_026394095.1 Acidobacteriota bacterium
ATATCTCCAGTCTGATCACCGAGCAGGAGGCGCAGCGGGTACAGGCGTGGGGTGGGGAAGCGGTGAGGGAAGGGGCAACGCTGGTGAGTGGTGGAGGCCGTAATCTGGCTACGCTCCAGCCCACGGTTCTGGCTGGCGTTAACCAATCCAGCAAGCTCAATCGCGAGGAGGCCTTTGGGCCAGTTGCCGGGATCAATTCTTTCCAGACTCTGGACGAGGCTATCACGCTGGCAAATGATTCCAGATTCGGCCTGCAGGCGGGAGTGTTTACACAAAACCTGAAGGCAGCCTGGCGATGTGCACAGGAAATCACAGCAGGTGGCGTTATGATCAACGACGTATCGAATTACCGGGTAGATCAGATGCCCTATGGCGGCTGGAAAGAAAGTGGCCTTGGTAAGGAAGGCCCTCGCTATGCGATGGAAGAAATGACGGCGATGAAGCTGGTGTCCTGGCGGCTGTCCTGATGCGCATTGGCCTTTATGGTGGCACCTTTGATCCGGTGCATAACGCTCATCTCGCCGTTGCACGAGCTGCTATCGATGGGTTTTCTCTCGACAAGCTTTTGGTGATCCCGAACCGGCTACCTCCTCACAAGCACTCGGGTACTGCTGCATCCTACGAAGACCGTCTCACGATGGTTGGCCTTGCTTGCGAAACCGAACCGAAATTCGAGGCTTGCGATATTGAGAATCGGGAAGGTAAAAGTTATACCATCCAAACCCTCGAGCGCTTACGTATCCAGTATGGTGAGGCAGTTCAATTCTTTTTTCTTATCGGGGCAGACGCATTTGCCGAAGTTCTTACGTGGTTTCGAGTTCGGGAGGTTTTCGAGATGACCGAATTCATTGTTGCGGCTCGTCCTGGTTTTGAATACGAAAGCCCGGAGGGTGCGCGTGTGCATCGGCTGGATACGGTTGCTTACCCTGAGAGTTCTTCCGGGATTCGGGCGCAGATTGCCGCTGGTCAAAAGCCTGCGGGGCTGCCTGCTTCTGTTGAGCGATATATCATGATGCAAGGTCTCTACCGGGCCGAGAAGGCGAATCGCGCGTGATCTGGCATATCTTCATTCTCTTTGCCGAATTGGTTGGAAAGAACGATCAGGATCTGATTGAGCGCTTGCGCAGGCGTGACCCGGATGCGATGTCCGATCTTTATGACCGGTATTCGCGAGTTGTCTATTCGGTGATCCTTCGAATTGTTCGCAATGCTTCGGTGGCCGAAGAGCTGGTGCAGGAGTCGTTTATGCGAGCCTGGAACCGCGGTTCTGACTTTGATGCTTCGCGCGGACGCATCGGGCCCTGGTTGCTCACCATCGCACGGAACCGAGCCCTTGACTATCTGAGGTCTAGCGCTGGAAAGCAGCAGGCGACTACTTTTGAACGTGTGTCATCCGAAAGGGTGAGTTTATTCGTCAATACAGAAGACAGAATGGTTGATCAGGAACAAGCTCGCAGAATTCGTGCCGCTTTCTCGCAATTGAATGAGAATCAGCGGCAAGTGCTTGAGCTTGCCTATTTTGAAGGCCTCTCGCAGTCTGAGATGGCAGAGAAGCTGGGCCAGCCGCTGGGCACGATCAAGACGTGGGTTCGTACGGCATTGACCACATTGAGGGGGACTTTCCATGCCGCTTGAAAATCTCGACCCTCTCGATCGTGACGTTCTCTATGAACTTTTTGCTCTCGGGCTGCTGGAGCCTGATCAGATGGCTGAAGTAAGACGCCTATTGGAGGCCGGCGACCCGGAGGCGATCGCCGGAATGCGCAAGGCATCTCTGCTGGCAAGCTCACTGGCCTATATTGCTCCCGAGTCGACGCCACCAAATGCTCTGAGACGCCGGCTCATGCTGGCTTCAGGGGCCAAGGAGCGCGGCTTTGCCTGGAAGTGGGTAATTGGATTGGCGACGGCCTGTGTTGTGTTGATGGTGATTGCCTTTAATGTGAACCAGGACGTGATGCGCCGGGAAGCTCAGATCGCTGAACTGCGCGCTCAACTAGATAGCAGTCAAAAACTGGTTGCTCAGGCAAAGGATCTCTATGATTTTCTTCGCCAGCCCTCCACGCTGAATGTGAAGTTTGGAGACGGACAGCCCACGCCACCTCGCGGGCAGGTGTTTATCAATCGGGATCGCGGCGTACTGCTGTTTGCCGGTAACTTGCCGGTGATGCCGCGGGGAAAGATCTTTGAGATGTGGTTTGTACCCAAGGGCGGTGGGGCGCCGATTCCTGCGGGCCTCTTCCGCGGCGAAAACGGGCAGGGAATTCACTTCCAGCCTGGTGCGGTGGACCCGGCATCGATCGCAGCGATTGCTGTGACGCTCGAGCCGGAAGCAGGATCCACGACACCTACTATGCCGATTCTGATTGCCGCGCCCGTTCAGGCTGAATAGTTCAAGCATTCTAGTTTGTGGCCGATCAGTTAGAGTAGATAAAGCTCACTCATGCGGCTACACCTGCCGATTTGGCTTCTATTTCTCTTTTTCAGTGCCGCTTCGCCGATATGCGGGCAACGATTCAAGTTCCAGGAATTCCGCCAGGAGAATGGTCTTGGCAACCTGGCTACGACGGCCCTTCTTCAGGATCGTGATCACTACCTGTGGGTTGGCACGCAGAACGGCCTATTTCGCTACGATGGTGCCCGGTTTAAGCGTTATGGTACAGCTGAGGGACTTCCTGGCTCTTATGTGATTGGGATTGTGCAGGCCCCGGACGGTACCGTTTGGGTGAATACTCATCTGGGGATTGCCCGGTTCTACAAGGGCCGCTTTCTGGCTGAACACGTCTATGCAAATGCAGCTGATGCATCGGGTATGGGCATGGCCGTCAATTCTCGTGGTGACCTGTTTGTTTCTGCTCCCAATGGAATCATGATTGGACGCAAAACTGGAAAAGAGTTCACTTATCTCTTTAGCCTGGTTTTTCTGGATCCGGCGCTCAAGGCCAAAACGATTCTTCAGATTTCCATCGATGAACAGCAGCGGGCCTGGTTTGGATGTGGCAAGGGGCTCTGCGTTTTATCGGCTGAAGGCGTTTGGGAGTTCCACCAGGAAGATTGGCATGTTCCGAAAGAGTCCTGGGACGGAATTCTTCGTGATGAAGCGGGGACAGTTTGGCTTCGGTCCAATGACAATCTCTTGCGTATGACCAAGGGGAGCCGGTATTTTGAATCTGCATCGAAGACTCCGCAAGCCTACGATCTGTCGCTGCTTTTTCTTGGCCCGAATGGGAAGATCTATTTGCCTTCCCGGGAAGGATTGTGGATCCACGATCCCAGGCAACAAAGCTGGCGGAATGTTGGTGTGGCCAATGGGTTGGCCGCAGAGCCGATCACTGCGATTCTGGGCGATCACGAAGATAACTTGTGGATTGGATTTTTTGGTCTTGGCCTGATGCGGTGGCTGGGCTATCAAGAATGGGAAGGTTGGACGCAGCAGGAGGGATTGAATAGCAATACCGTTTGGACGCTGATGCGAGACAGCCGTCACATCCTGTGGGCTGGCACCGACAATGGCCTCAACTATTTTGATGAGGGTTCGCAGCGATGGCGCTCGCTGGGTGGGGAACCCGGCAAGTCGATCGGCCGCATCATGTCCATGACCGCAGATGGGCCAAACGTCTTCTGGGCAGCGTCTCAGAGCCGAGGACTCGTTCGTGTTGACAGTGCTGCCAAGTCTTATGCCGTACTTGGCTTCCCAAAGCAGTCTGCCGCCCATCAACTCTTTAATGTCTTCCTCGACCGCGATTTTCGGCTGTGGTTGGGCACCAATAACGGATTGTTTCAAGCTCGTAGTTCTGCACCGCTCGATTGGCTGGCAGCCGACATAAAGCGAAGTGAAGAGGTTGAGACGATTTATACAGTGACTCAGGATTCCAGGGGGCGTGTCTGGGCTGCTGGAAATGCTGGCC
>JAPKYY010000904.1 GCA_026394095.1 Acidobacteriota bacterium
GATGAAATTCGCGCGCGAATTCCTGGCGCTCCCAATACCCAAGGCACCATGCGAGACTTCGCGAGGGCAGCCTACCAGTCGATGGCTCCAAAAACAAACTAGGCCAGCGTAACTTTCCGCAAGCCCCAGGCGAATCGGTAACCAGACGCCTATGAAACTCACAATCGCACTCCTCACCCTCACCATCGCCGCCAGCGCACAAACCAAATCCCCGATCCTGCTTGAGCTCTTCACCTCCGAAGGCTGCTCCAGTTGCCCGCCCGCCGACAAACTCCTCGAGAACCTCGACAAACAACAACCCTACAACGGTGCCGACCTCATCATCCTCGGCGAACACGTCGACTACTGGGACGGCTCCTGGAAAGACCGCTTCTCCTCCCGCGCCTTCACCAACCGCCAGTGGGAATACGCCAAGTACTTCGGCCTCTCCGGCGTGTACACCCCACAACTCGTAGTAGACGGCCAGTCCGAATTCGTCGGCAGCAGCGGCCCAGACGCCAAAGCCGCCATCAACAAAGCCATCCAGAACCACAAACACCCGCTCACCCTCTCGGCTAAAGCCAACGGCAACAAACTCCACGCCAGCGTAAAGATCGACGGCCTCGGCAGTAAAGGCGCCACCCTATACCTGGCCCTCGCCGACGAACAAGCCAGCTCCCAGGTCACCCGGGGCGAGAACGCCGGTCGCATCCTTAAGCACGTAGCCATCGTCCGCTCCCTCACAGCCGTTGGCGACCTCACCAACTCGCTCACCAAAGAGCTCGATCTCAACCTCCCAGCAAACCACGCCGGCCTCCGCGTGATAGCCTTCGTCCAGGACCGCACCACCGGCCGCATCCTCGCCATCTCCCAGGAAAAACTCTAATGCGACGCCTAGCACTCTTCCTCTTCGCAACCACATTGGGCGCTTATGCGCCCAATCTCAATCCGGTCCAGTGGAAGCTCTCGGGCACCCCAACCAAGCTCACCCTCCACGCCACCGTCGCCGAGCACTACAAGCTCTACTCGCTCACCAAACCCAAAGGCGGCCCCATCCCACTCGAAATCAAAGTGCGTGAAACCGATTGGGTCCCAGCCATCAAGCCAATCCAACCCAACCCCTCACCCACCCTCGAAGGTGAGATTGACTTCCAGATTCCTCTCAAACTGGCGAAGCCCCTCCCAAAAGAAGGCCTGACGCTCCACGTGGATCTCCGCTACCAGTCCTGCAGCGATCAGATCTGCCTTCCTCCTACAAAACGCGAACTCGAGATCACACTCAACCCACAGTCCAAATAGAGTCAGAATGGAGAGAGATGAAGTTCCTTCTCCTCCTCTGCCTGACTCTAACCCTGCAGGCACAACTCAAAAAGCCCATCCTCCTCGAACTCTTCACCGCCGAGGGTTGCGCCTCCTGTCCCCCAGCCGACGAACTCATCTCCGCGGTCGATCAACTCCAGCCAATCCCCAACGCCGACCTCATCGTCCTCTCAGAACACGTCACCTACTGGGACCACTCCTCCAAAGACCGATTTGCCTCCACCACACTCAACAACCGCCAGCTCGGCTACTCCCAGCTACTCAAGCTCGAAGGCGTCTACACACCCCAGCTCATCATCGATGGCAAATACGAATGCGTCGGTGGCAACGGCCCCGAAGCAAAGCGCCTCATCCTCGAAGCCCTCAAACAAAACAAACCGCTCCTCGAACTCAATGCCAACCGCATCAACGGCAAAATCAAAACCAACGTCTCTTTCTTCGGCTTGAATGGAGCCACCATCCTCGTAGCCATAGCCGAAGACAACGCCGAAACCAAAATCACCAAAGGTGAAAACGCCGGCAAGACCCTGAAGCACACGGCCGTCGTTCGAGCCCTCCACACCATCGGCACCGCCGAAGGCCTCCGCACAGACCGCACAGTAGAGCTCCCCCTGCCCCCCATCGCGTCCAACTTCCGCGTAGTCGCCTTCGTCCAGGACAGCAAAACCGGTCACATCCTCGCTGCCGCCCAGCTAAAGCTTTAAACTACTTCCCGCGAATCCGGTTCTTTGAATCCCCAGTCGTCTCAAACTCACTCACGTTATCGAGCGTAGTCATCGCGATCCCCTGCAGCGCCTCAGTCGTAAAGAAAGCCTGATGCCCAGTGATCAACACATTCGGAAAAGTCAGCAGCCGCGCAAAAACGTCATCCTGCAACACCTGGCTACTTAGATCCTCAAAGAACAGCTCGGCCTCTTCTTCATAAACATCGAGTCCCAGAGCACCCACCTGCCCGGATTTGAGCGCTTCAATCACCGCAGGAGTATCCACCAGCCCACCACGCGAAGTATTGATCAACATCGCCCCTGGCTTCATCTTCGCCAGCGTATCGGCGTTGATCATATGATGCGTCGCCGCCAGCAGCGGGCAATGCAGACTCACGATATCGCTCTTACGCAACACATCCGCCAGCGGCTGATAACTCACCCCCATCTCTCGAACACTAAAGTTTGGCGCAACATCATAGGCCAGCACCTCGCATCCAAAGCCCAGCATGATCTTCGCAAACACCTGCCCAATCTTGCCCGTCCCGATCACCCCGATCGTCTTCCCGTGCAAATCGAACCCAAGCAAGCCATCCAGCGCAAAATTCCCCTCACGCACCCGCGTATAAGCCCGATGTGTCTTCCGGTTCAACGTGAGAATCATCGCCACGGCATGTTCAGCAACAGCAAAAGGCGAATACGCCGGCACACGAACCACCGCAATCTGATTCCGCTTGGCAGCCTCAAGATCAATATGATTGAAGCCCGCACTGCGAGCCGCAATCAGCTTCACACCCAGTGCCGCAAGCCCATCAATCACTGCCGCATTCAGCACATCGTTCACAAACACGCAGACACAATCATGCCCCGCCGCAAGCCCCACAGACTCTTCGTTCAAGTGCGCCGCAAGGTAAGTGATCTCATGTCCCTTGCGAGCGTTGTAGTCATCAAATGCCCCACGGTCAAAATCTTTGGCGCTAAAGAATGCCAGTTTCATAGTACGTCCGCAAAACCCTTCTTAAGCTGCTTGAAAACAAGTCCGCCGGTGATAAACGCCACACTGGTCCAGGCGGCCAACAGCGCCAACTCCTGCCAGTCCGGCATCCGGTGTGTCAGCATCCGGTCCCGGTAAGCCCGCACCAGAAACGACAGCGGATTCAGTGCCGGCAAAAAGCGAAAC
The DNA here is from genome assembly GCA_026394095.1 of Acidobacteriota bacterium. Lineage (GTDB taxonomy): Bacteria > Acidobacteriota > Terriglobia > Bryobacterales > Bryobacteraceae > Bryobacter. Next base: position 3,184 of record JAPKYY010000904.1, read on the forward strand.
CGCTCCGGTATCTGCTCCATATCGATAAAGATCGGAGTAATCCAGAACCACAAACTCAACACCACCGTTACCACCTGAGCAGTATCGCGTAAATAAACCTGAAATGCAGCCACCATCCAGGAGATCCCAATCGTAAACAAACCCAGCAGCACAACATAAATCGGCAGCAGCAGCGCA
>JAPKYY010000503.1 GCA_026394095.1 Acidobacteriota bacterium
ACGCTTCATTTCGTCTTCGATGCGCCAGGGCATGACGTGCTTGTCTCGCGATAGAACACCCATCTCCCAGACGGCGGTGTCGGCTGCGTCCTCTTCAGAATTTGCGAAGCCGGTTACTGTTTTGCCTTTCACCAGGAGCTCGCCGTTGCTGAGCCTTGCGTATTTCAGGATTGCGACGCCGTGGCAAAGAGCGGCCGTGATCTTGCCAGCTTCATAAAAATCGACGAATTTCTGGTGGAGGCTGGTGGCTGCTTCAAAGCTGAACATGGGCGATTGGCCACCGGCGACCAGGATGGCGTCGAAGCGCTTTGGATCGATTGTTTCCACTTTGGCTGTGTGGTCGAGTTTTGAGAGCAAAGCTGGGTTTTCAATGAATGCTGTGCTGATGTGATCGTGGGAGGAATAGCCGCTGGGGTCACGTGGGTCGCTCATGGCGTCGGGTTCGCAGTGGCCACCATCGGGGCTGAAGATCTCAACTTCAAAGCCAGCTTTGGTGAATTCTTCATAGGGGTGTGTGAGTTCGCTCCACCAGAAGCCGACGGGCCAGCCGGTGGTTGTGGAGACAGAAGGGTTGGCAAGAACGATTGCGATGCGCATAATGTTTCCTTTTGTTGTTAACGCTTGAGAAGTTGGAAGGCGATGTTGCGGCCGAAGCCGTGCTTTACCGCCAGAGAGATCCAGAGCAGGGCGAAGGGTTCAAGTACGCGGGCTTGCGTCAGAGGGCCGGCATTCTGCGGATCAAAGCCGATCTCTGCGGCAAGCTGGTGGGTGGTCTGTTTCGCTTCTTTGTCGTCGCCGCAATAGAAGAGAACCGGTGAGATCTCGCCGAAGGTGGTCTGCTCCATAATGTTGTCGCCAATTGTGTTGAAGGCCTTTACTACTCTTGCGCCCTTTGCCCATTGGGCAACCTGCTCTGCGCCCGAACTTGTGTTGGCGAATTCAAGCCCAGCTAGATTGGGCAACAAGGGATTTGTGGCATCGATCAGGATTCTGTTGCCAAGTTCACCCAGGCTTTCCACCATTTCTCTGGTGATGGGCCAGGGTGTGGCAAGCAGCAGGATGTCGCTTGCCGCAACGGTTTCTGCAGAGGTGGTCGCTCTGGCTCTGGGGCCGGCTGAGGCCACTAGTGTTTTCATTTCTTCTGAGTCTGGCCGGCGGCTGCTGAACAGCACCTGATGACCCAATGCCGCCCAGCGCTTGCCGAGTGCGCCACCCACATTGCCAGAGCCGATGATTCCAATCTTCATAATTACGATACTGTATCGTATCTATACTAATTGTCAAGCTGGAGATTCATGGAAGATCGATTACCGGGGCGCCCGCGTGACCCTGAGACGGAACGGCGGATTCTTGATGTAGCTTTGGCAGAGCTGGCCCGTGATGGGTATAGCCGGATGACACTCGATAGCGTAGCTGCGGCTGCAGGGGTGAGCAAACCAACAATTTACCGGCGCTGGAGCAGCAAGGCGGATCTGGCAACGGCAGCAATCGAGACACTGCGTTTGCTGGAACCCAAGGTGGATCATGGCTCAACCGTGGGAGATCTGACTGGGACGGTTGAAAACTTCATCCGCTCATTGATGCGGCCTAATGGCATGAGTCTGATAGGAACGGTATTGGCAGAAGAAGGGCATACCCCAGAGCTGTTGCGTTTGTTTCGGGAGCGGCTGGTTGCTCCGCGCCGGCAAACGCTCAGAACGATTCTCGAGCAGGCGAAAAAGCGTGGCGAACTGCGACCAGATGTCTCGCTGGATGCGGCAGTGGCAATGCTGGTAGGGGCTGTATATGCCCGTTATCTTGCTTCTTCGAACGTGCCGCCGCGATTTGCTCGGGATGTAGTCGAGATTGTATGGGCGGGTATACGAAAGCTATGATGCGAGGGTGAGACTTGTTGTTGCCTGTATTGCGTTTTGTGCCGTTGCCTTTGGGCAGGGGCTGGTTGGCGAACGGCGCCTTGAGGTGGATTTTGATCAGCCGGTGAGGAGCCTTCGAGCCGGAGCTTCGTTTCGAGCTTTGGGGATGGTGAGTCAGGAGCACTTTCATGCGCGGGTGCGCGGGTCTCAAGATGGGTTGAGCTGGACGGAGTGGCGCGATGTTGAATTGGGGCATGAGGGCGGGAGTCTGGTTTGGTTTGATTCCTCTGTGAGTGTAGTGGAGGTGATCGCGGCGCGGCCTCTGCGGCTTTTGTTTATTGAGCCAGGCGTGATGAAGACGAGCCTGGAGCGGCGGCGAGGTGCGGCAGGGGAACCTGAAGTTGTGTCGCGCGCAGGCTGGGGATGTGCGGCGAATTGTGCGCCCAGAGAGGCTCCGATTTTTGCCCATGTTACCCATCTGGTGGTACATCATTCTGCCGGAGCCAATGAATCGCGCGACTGGCCGGCGGTGATTCGCAGCATCTGGGTTTTGCATGTTCAGGGCAATGGCTGGAATGACATTGGTTACAACTATCTGGTGGACCCCAATGGCGTCATCTATGAGGGGAGAGCTGGCGGGGATGGTGTGATTGGGGCGCATTTCTCAGGCGTGAATACCGGGACTATGGGCGTCTGTATGGTTGGGACTTATAGTGCGCAGGCCCCAAGCGTGGTTGCAGTTGAGAGTTTAAAGAAGCTGCTGACGTGGCATGCTTCGCGGCTAAGGCTCGATGCGAGTGGACAGACTCTGCATGCCGCCAGCGGGCTGACGCTGAATGTGATCAGCGGCCATCGGGACGCGGGATTGAGCCCAAGGGCAAGCGGGACCACCGAGTGCCCGGGAAATGTTCTTTACAGCTATCTGCCCGCGCTGAGGCGGGATGTGGCCGGTGGAGCGGGTTGCTCGATTTCACTGTCGCGTCGCAATTATTGCTTTGGCTCACAGCCGGAGGGAGCGCTGGTGGAGTTTCAGAATCCGCTTGGTTGTGAGGTAGGGGTTGAAAGTAGCAGCTCATGGGTGAGTGTGCGCGAAGGCAGGATAGAGGTTGCGGCCAATAGCGGCAACAGTAGACGGAGCGCAGACTTGCGGATCGGTGGCCAGGTGGTGCAGGTGGTTCAGGGTGCCAGTGGCGAAGCCCAGTTGCCTTGTGTGGCGCGCGGCGGAGTGGTGAATGGTGGGAGCTTTGAGGCAAAGCCTGTGGCGCTGGGATCCATCGTGAGCCTCTTCGGCACTGGCCTTTGGCGCGAAGGCGGCCAAACGCAGGTGCTGGTGAATGGGAATTTGAATGCACCTGTTTTTGCTGCGACTGCGGATCAGGTGAATTTTGCTCTGCCGGGAAATGCCCGAATTGGTTCGGCAAGGGTGGAGGTGGTGAGAGATGGAGTGAGGAGCCCGGAGACGATGTTCTGGGTGACTGAGGCTGCGCCTGCTGCATTTGTGGCGCAGAACTTTGATGATGGGGCATTAAATAGCTTGGAGAAGCCGGTGAAGGCGGGCAGGCCGCTGGTGGTGTATCTAACGGGAATCGGTGTGGATCGCCGTCTGCCCTGGGAGGCTCGGATCGGTGGGCTGGTGGCGGAGGGTTTGTTTCTTGGTACGACTCCAGGCTTTATCGGGCTTGGGCAGGCGAACCTGATTGTGCCTGAAGCAATCGGGGCTGGCGA
>JAPKYY010000816.1 GCA_026394095.1 Acidobacteriota bacterium
TCTCTTCCCCACACCAGACCGGTGTGACAGAGCGTTCAATACGTAGCGACGATCGGCACCCCAGACACCCGGTCGTTCACGATATGGTGATAGGCAAGCATCCGCACCGGATAGCCCCGAGCCTCCCCGCCCAATTTCACCGTCAGCAGCATATCGTCCCCGTCCACCTTCGCCTCCGACGCAACCCCAAACGTCGCATCGTCCACACGGTGAAACATAATCTCAAAGACGTTCACAAACCCCAACCCGGCAAAAACTACCGTCAACAGGCTAAGTAAATAAGCAGGCCAGCGTCGAATCCGTCGCGATTGCAGCAAGCTGAAGATCACACAAAGCACACCAACCACTGGAACCCACGGCTTAAAGCCCAGCACAAGCAACAGTTGTTGCTCATCCTGGGCCTTGAATGGTTGAATTACCAGAAGCGGAATCAGCACCGCACCAAGCGCCACGAGCGCCGGCAGAACAGCCAGAAACCATTTCAAAATTGGAGTCACTAAGAAATAGCTTACAGTCCCTGCATCAGCACAGCACGTATATCGTTGTCCGAGTGATAGCCGGAAGTCCCCTGCGCATAGGCGCAATGCATCTCCAGCGTCCCCCCGGCAAAGCTCAACTTCCGCATATCGGGCGTTGCAACATTCTTCAACTTCACAGACTTCAATCCCTCAGCCACAGCCTCGCGTCCCAGCGCGTCTGAACAAATCACCCGCAGCGCCATATTCAGCCTGTGGCAGGAAAGGTTATCGACAAAGTTCAGCCCGGCTTCATCACTCGACAGGCTCTCCCAATCGATGTCATAGCGAATCGGCGCACCCGTGATTTCAAGAAGCTCAGCTTCCCGCTCCGGAATCGTCGTGTCTTGTAGTTCTTTGATCTTGCGTTTTTCTGCTAGTCCCATACCCGTTATGCGAGAACAGCTACGGGAATCGATCACCAGGCAGCAAGATAAATTTCTTCGATCTCAGCCGCCGTCGGCACCACCGGATTATTCCCCGGCGAACCCGACGCCAGCGCGTCCACTGCCATCTTCGAAATACTCGCCCGGAACCTCGCGAAATCATTGCCACAGCAATCACGCAAACGCGGCACTTCCAGGTCCCGATTCAAAGCCTCAAGCCACTCGATAAAGGCCCCCTTGCTGCGATCCACTCCAAACACATCAGCAATCTCGCCGTACAGATCCTCCGCCCCGCCATAAGAAAACCGCGTCACCTCAGGCAGCAACACCGCATTCGACAACCCATGCGGAATATGAAACAAAGCCCCCAGCGGCCGCGACATCCCGTGCACCAGCGCCACGCTGGAATTACCAAAAGCCAGCCCCCCCTCAAAGGCCGCCAGCGCCATCGCCTCCCGCGCCTCCCGGTCGCTACCATCCACCCACGCCCGCCGCAGATATCGAACACAACGTTCAATGCAACTATGCGCCAGCCCTGTAGTCAGCGCATGACGTTTACGCGAAACAAAAGATTCAATCCCGTGCGTCAACGTATCCACGCCAACATGCGCCGTGAGCCCCTTCGGCATACTCATACTCAGCTCATAATCCACAATCGCCACATCCGGCATCAGCCTCGCATCGCGAGTCATCCGCTTCACCCCAGCCTCAGTATCGGTGATCACCATCACCGGAGTAGCCTCGCTCCCCGTGCCAGCCGTAGTCGGCACAGCCACCAGCGGCAAGTCCCCCGCCCGCAACCGGATCGCCTTCGCGCAATCAATCGAACTCCCTCCACCGAACGCAACAATCCCGTCAGCCTCAAACCCGGTCAAAGCCGCAAGCCCAGCCTCGACATTGGCGTCAGTCGGGTCCGCCTGCACTCCGTCAAAAACACATGCAGCCCTGCCAAGACCCTCCACAATCGGAGCCACCGCCCCAGACTGCACCAGCCACGCATCCGTCACAACCAGCACACGTTTCCCCGGCACCATCTCAGCCAACTGATGCCGCGAACCAGCACCATGAAGTATCGTCCTCGGTGAATCAAAACGCATCGTTAAAACTTCCTCGACCATTCTTTCGGCCAGCGTTCCACTACCACCTTCTCATTGGTAAAGAACCGCACTGCGTCCTTTCCCTGCCCATGCAAATCACCAAAGAAACTCTCACGCGCCCCGCTAAACGGGAAGAACGACATCGGCGCAGCCACACCCACATTGATGCCAACATTGCCAACCTCAGCCTCAGTCCGGAACCGCCGCGCCGCCTCACCACTCCGCGTAAACAGACAAGCCATATTCCCGTAAGCCCCGGAGTTCACAAACTCCAGCGCCGCTTCAATACTCGGCTTCTCCACAAGTGTCAGCACCGGCCCAAAGATCTCGGTCCGCAGCAACGCACTCTCCTCACTCAACCCTTCAACAATCGTAGGCCGCACAAAATATCCGGCCCCCAAATCAGGCGAGCGTCCATCGACACTCAGTCTCGCGCCAGCCCCTTCAATCTCCCCCAGCAATCCATGAATCCGATCACGCGAGCTATCAGAGATCACCGGCCCCATCTGCACATCCTAAAATCCATTGCCAGTCTTACGAGTAGCAGCGGCATCCCGCAAGGCATCTCCAAACGGAGCCTTCGCCTCACCCACCAACACAGCAACGCTAGCCGCCAGGCAACGTTGCCCCGCACAACCAAAAGCCGAATCCGCAATCACCGCAGTAGTCGTATCGATATCAGCATCGGGCAGAATCACCACCGGATTCTTCGCTCCACCCTGGCACTGCACCCGTTTCCCAAGCGAAGCCGCCTGCGCATAAACCGCCCGCGCCGCCGCACTCGATCCCACAAAACTAACCGATCTCACCAGCGGATGCCCAATCAGAGCCTCGCTAACCGAGCGCCCACCATTAATAACATTCACCACACCAGCCGGCAGCCCGCTCTCCTGCATCAACTGCATCAACATCTGTAGCGTCAGCGGAACCCGTTCACTCGGCTTGATCACCACCGAGCAACCCACCGCAATCGCATAAGGCAGAAACCAGAACGGAATCATCCCCGGAAAATTAAACGGGCAAAGAATCGCAGCAACTCCCAGCGGCTGCCGAATCGAAAACTCATCGATCCCCGGAGCAAT
>JAPKYY010000070.1 GCA_026394095.1 Acidobacteriota bacterium
ATCGGCGGAAGCCACGGCAAGACAACAACCACTTCGATGACCGCCACCATCCTCGCAAATGGTGGCCTCGACCCAACAGTAGTGGTCGGCGGCCGGGTCAGCACAATGGGCGGCTCCAACGCCCGCGTCGGCCAGAGCGACCTGCTCGTCGTTGAGAGCGACGAAAGCGACGGCAGCTTCCTCAAGCTTGCCCCGATCATTGCCGTAGTCACCAACATCGATCGCGAGCACCTCGACTATTACAAGACCTTCGAGCGGGTTCTCCAGAGCTTCACCGACTTCGTCAATCGTGTCCCCTTCTACGGCACCTCGATCCTTTGCATCGACGACGAGAATGTCCAGCGCATCATGCCTGACATCCGCCGCCGCGTGGTCACCTACGGCACGACGCCGCAAGCTGACCTTATGATCCGCAACATCGAGATGGGCAAAGCGTCTTCTTCCTTTGAGATCCACCGCCGGGGCGAGAACCTCGGCCGCTTTGTTGTAAACGTCACCGGGGCACACAACATCCTGAACTCCACGGCATCGATTGCCGTCTCGCTGGAGCTGGGCCTCGAACCTTCGGTGATTGCCTCAGGCCTCGCGGCCTTCCAGGGTGTCGACCGCCGCTTCCAGTTCAAGGGCGAAGTCGCTGGAGTGACAGTCATCGACGACTACGGCCACCATCCGACAGAAGTCCGCGCAACTCTTAACGCCGCTCGCCAGCGCCAGTTCGACAAGATCCACGTCCTCTTCCAGCCACATCGCTACACCCGAACTCAAATCCTGATGGACGAATTCGCCCGCAGCTTCTTCGACGCCGACAGTGTCACCCTGCTCGACATCTATGCCGCCAGCGAAGCACCCATCGAAGGTGTCACCACCTCGGCTTTGATTGAGAAGATGCGCGCCTCGGGCCAGCGCGAAGTCGACTACGCACCCAGCCTCGAAGCTGCAGCCAGGATGCTGGCCACTAAAGCAAAACCAGGCGAAATGATCTTGACCCTCGGTGCCGGCACCGTCTCCCAAACCGGCGAACTGATCCTCGCGGAGCTACGCAAATGAAGAAACAAACCCCGCCAGACATCTCGAAGATCCTCAGCAGGGGAGTCATGGCCTGCGCCCTGATCGTAGCCATCGGAGGCGGCGTCCTCCTTGAAGGTCAGGTTGAGCGCTACTTCATGCGTGACACCCGCTTCGCCCTCGAACGCGCAACTGAGTACGGCGACCCTCCACCAAACCTCAAGATCGAAGGCCTCAAGCACACTGACAAAGAGATGATCCTCAAGGTCTTTGAAGAAGACCTCGGCCGCAGCGTCTTCATGCTGCCCCTGGACAAGCGCCGGATTGAGCTCATGTCCAAGCCCTGGGTTAAAGATGCGACCATTGCCCGCCTCTGGCCGAATCTGATCACCGTCAGAATCGAAGAACGCAAGCCCGTCGCTTTCGTCAAACGCGGAGGCGGCGCTGAAACAACCGTTATCGATGCTGAGGGAGTCCTGATGGAAGCCCCTCCTTCGGCCACCTTTAGCCTGCCAGTGGTTGAGGGTGTTGGCCCTGAGGTCGAAGAAGACGCCCGCCGCCTGCGCATGCGCCGTGTGGAACGCCTGATCAAGGACCTTGGCGAGCACGTCAAGGAGATCGGCGAGATTGACAGCACCGATAGCGAGAACCTCCGCGTCGTCCAGCCCTTCAAGGGCCGCGCAGTCACCCTGATCCTTGGCAATCGTAATTTCAAGATGCGTTATGAGAACTTCCTTTCCATGGCCGACCAGCTCATGGAGAAGCTCCCGAACGCCATTACCTTCGACCTGCGTCTAGAGGAGCAGGTTACAGCCGCCGAAGAGCGCATCCCGGAGCCCAAGACAGCCCCCATCGTTGAAGAGAGGAAAGCGAGGAAGAATCGTGGCCGATAAGAAGAACTATGCAGTGGGTCTTGATGTCGGCAGCGCCTGGACGCGCTGCCTGATCACCGAGGTCGTCGATGGCGGCCTTGAGTTTCGTGGCCATGGCCACTTCGAATCCAAGGGCTGGCTAAAGGGTCGAGTTAGCGACCAGCACGCCATCAGCGAGAACATCCGGTGGGCTGTTCAAATGGCTGAATGTCAGGCTCTGGTCTCGGTCAGCGGTGTCGTCGCCGGCCTGGGCGGGAGCGGCATCGACGGCATGACTTCACGCGGGGTTTACGAATTCGGCCGTCCTCGCCAGATCGACTCCGGTGACATGACTTACGTCGTCAAGCAGGCTGCAGAGGTCAAGCTTGAGCACGACCGTATGATCCTGCAGGTTTGCCCACAGGACTTTATCGTCGATGGCCGCGCCAACATCAGCAACCCCAAGGGGATGTCTGCTTCGCGCTTTGAGGCCCACGTCCATCTGGTTACAGCCAGCGAACAGGAACACAGCGTTATTCAGAACGCAGTGAATGAAGCCCATCTTGCGATGGATGAATCGATCTTTGAACCGATTGCTGCCGCTTACTGCGCAACGTCTGAAGGCGAGCGCGAACACGGTGTGGGCATCATCGACATCGGCGCACACTCAACAGACGTAGCGCTCTATGCAGGCGAGGCCCTGGTGGGCAGCTTCAGCGTCGGCATCGGTGGTGACCACTTCACCAAAGATCTCGCATACTATCTCACCAGCAGCCGCGAGGACGCGCAGTTGCTTAAGGAAGAATTTGGCTGCGCCCTGCTTGGTCTATCAAGCGGTAACACTTTGATCGAAGTGCCTGGGGCTGAAGGCCGCGAAGCCCGCGAGATCTCGCGCTGGCAGATTGTCGAGATCCTCGAAGCCCGCGCCGAGCAGCTCTTTCAGGTGATCCGCAAGGAAATCGGCCGTCTCGGCATGGACGGCAATCTGCAGGAAGGTGTTGTGCTCACTGGCGGCGGCGCGAAGCTGCCCGGCATGCTCGACATCGCTGAACGTGAACTGAACTGCCCCTCTCGCAACGGACTGCCCGATGCGATCAACAACTGGCCCGACGAATTGCTGAGCCCCGAATGGACCACTGTGGCAGGGCTCGCAATGTACGCTGGCCGTATGAAACTGCGCCGTGACGGCAAGCGTAGAACGCCGCGGCTCTTGAATCTGGTGCTGCGCTAAGGAGGCAATGATGGAACTGAAATTCTCACTTGAAGACGACTTCTCACTCAACACCAAGATCAAGGTAATCGGTGTCGGCGGCGGCGGTAGCAACGCCGTGGCCCGGATGATGGATGCTGGCCTCAAGGGCGTTGAGTTCTACATTCTCAACACCGACAAACAGGCGCTGCAGGCGTCTCCTGTGCCAAACAAGCTGGCAATCGGATCGAAGATCACCAATGGCCTCGGCGCTGGCGCAGACCCGGCGATCGGCCGCAATGCGGCTCTCGAAGACACCGACAAGATCATCGAGATCCTTGAAGGCGCAGACATGGTCTTCGTCACTGCCGGCCTTGGTGGCGGTACCGGCACTGGGGCCGCGCACGTCGTTGCTGCGCTAGCCCGCGAGCTGAACGCACTGACCGATGCCGTTGTCACCAAGCCCTATGAGTTTGAAGGGCCGCGACGCAAGAAGTGTGGCGAGCGGGGATTGAGCGACCTCGCTGCTGCTGTCGACACCGTAATCCCGATCCCGAATTACCGGCTGCTCTCGCTCGTCCCCAAAGGGACCAGCTTCTTTGAAGCCTTCCGGATCGCCGATGACGTGCTGCGTCAGGCTGTGCAGGGTATCAGCGACATCATCACGACTCCCGGCTTGATCAACCGTGACTTTTCTGACATCAAGAGCATCATGACGGGCATGGGCTACGCCATGATGGGCACGGCGTCGGCTACAGGAGCCAATGCTGCATTGCTCGCAGCTGAGCAGGCCATCAGCAGCCCGCTGCTCGAAGAAGGCGGCGTGCGTGGCGCACGCGGCATTCTGATCAACATCACCGGCTCAAGCCGTCTTGGCTTGCACGAGGTAAACGAGGCCTGTTCACTGATCCGCAAGGCAGCCAGCTTTGAGGATGTTCAGATCAACTTTGGCGTTGTCATGAACGAGAACATGGGCGAAGAGGTAAAGATCACGGTCATCGCGACCGGCTTCGAGCGTGAGTCACTGCCGCAGATTGAACGGCGAGTAAGACAGGCCGAGGCGATTACGATCGAGCCACCTATGGTGATGGCGGCCAGTGCTGGAGTGACCAGCAACGCCTTCACGAACTACGAGCCGCCGCCAATCGTTATGGAGCCTGAGCCTGAGCCGATTCCCGTTGAGATACCCAAGGTAGTCGAAGAAGAGACTGACGACTACGACGTTCCCGCTTTCCTCAAGCGCGAACGCCGCCTATTCCAGTAGACGCTTAAGCATCTACGTGGTCGTGGAAGAAGGTGTCGATGGACGCTTTGTACTCACTCAACTGACCGTTGAGGCCATTCATCTCGGTACGTGACATCGGCTGGAAGGCTTTGGCAATGGAGACATTCTGCTCAAGATGTTCCACCTTGGGCATACCAAGAATAACTGCGCCTACTGGCAGACTCAGCGAGTAGCGGATCAGGTTGTCGACTGAGGTCTTTCCGTTCAACTTCTCCTGGGCGAAGATCTTCATCGCGGTAACGCCCATCTTCTTGCGCAGAGCGACGGGTAGCGCGAGAGTCTCGAAGCTGTCGGTTGCAGGATTACCGTCGTTGCGGGCCTGGCCGATGCGGGCGGCGTTGAGGGCAAACTGTGTGACGTTGAAGTCATGCCGCTCGAGGGCCATCTTGAGCACCTTCGGGTCTGTATGGCAGGAGACACCCACGTTGTGGACTACCTTCTGGTCGCGCATCTTGTAGAGCATGTTCAGGACGCCGTCCTTTGCTTCGATGGCAGCGAGGTCTTCTTCTGTGGTGAGGGAGTGGATCTGGACGGTGTTGAAGTGGTCAGTCTGGCAGCGCTTGAGGGAGCCTTCGAGGATGCGCATCGCGGCGTCGCCGTTGCGGGCCGGGAGTTTGGTGACGAGATAGACGTCTTTGCGGCGCGCGCCGAGGGCTTTGCCTACGCGGGTTTCACTGAGGCCAGCGCCGTAGTCATAGGCGGTATCGAAGTAGGTGATGCCAAGGTCGAGAGCCTTGTGGATAACGGCGATCGCGTCGTCTTCATTCTTGTAGGCCAGGAAGCGGCTTCCGCAACCGAAGCCGACGATCGAGATTCGCTTGCCGGTCTGGCCAAACAAACGAGTGGGCATGGGGGAAGCTGCGCTCAAAGCTGCTGCGGCTGAGGTGCCTAGGAAGAAGCGACGGGATTGGCTCATTTGAGGACCAGAATACACTAAAGAGATGAAGCTAGTCATAGGGTTGTTGTGTCTGTCGCTTGGCGCGGCCGAGTTAGTGAAGGAAGCGGATGCCAAGGCGCTTAGCGCGATTGTGTCTTTTTTGGCGAGTGATTCCCTGGAAGGACGGGAGACGCCCTCGGCAGGGCAGACGATTGCGGCCGACTATATTGCAAGTGAGTTTCGGCGGGCGGGGCTGAAGGCCTCCTTTCAGGATGCGAAGGTCTCGGTGCGCCGGGTTGTGCGGGACGGCTTCGACGTTAGCCTCAGCGATGGAACCAAGACTGTGAAGGTGCCGGTGGAGACGGCGTTCTGGACCGCAGGGCCGAAGGTTGAACTGAGCGGGGCGGCGGTGAAGGTAGTGAAGATGGCTGAGTTGCGGGAGCTCAAGACGGAAGGGATTGAGCCGGTTGTGCTGATCGAAGGGCCGGGAGGGCCGGGCTTGCAGCAGGCGGTGACGAGGCTTTCAGCAGCGGGCGTGAAGGTGGTGATCCTGGTAGGGATCCCGATGGCACTACCGATCCAGACGCTCGAGTTTGATGACCAGCCCAAGCTGGGTCTGGTGATGTTGCGCACGAGTAATACCGAAGCTGAGGCGATGCTCAAGAGCGGCGGGGCGCTGAAGCTCAGTGCCAAGATTGCCGAGGCTTCTGCTTCGAATGACGTGGCTCGCAATGTGATCGGCATTCTTCCCGGTAGCGACCCCAAGCTGAAAGACGAGTATGTGGTGCTGACAGCGCATTACGACCACTTGGGGATCCGCCCGAACAACACTGGCGACAAGGTGTACAACGGGGCGAACGATAACGCCAGCGGGGTAGCGGGCGTGATCGAGAGTGCACGGCTGATCGGACAACTGGCGACGGCACCGAAGCGGAGCATTATGTTTGTGGCCTTCTTTGGCGAAGAGCGAGGCCTGCTCGGCAGCCGTTACTTCGTGCGGCACCCCGTCGTTCCGCTGGCGAAGATGGTGGCCAATATCAACCTCGAACAGATTGGCAGGACGGATTCAAGCGAAGGCCCGAATGTGGGCCAGGTGAACCTGACCGGGTATCATTTCTCAACGATTCACAAGTATGTCGAAGAGGCCGGTAAGGCAACGGACCTCAAGATCGTGAAGCATGAGAAGTTCAGCGACCCTTACTTCAATGCGAGCGACAATGCCGCGTTTGCTCCGGTGGGGGTGCCTTCGACTACGATGAGCGTGACCTATGCCTTCCCTGACTATCATCAGCTTGGGGATGAGTGGGAGAAGATCGACTATGCCAATATGGCCAAGGTGACCCGGGCGATTGCGCAGGGAACCTTCCTTGCGGCTGATGCAGCGGAGAGAGTGAGCTGGAATGCGGATGAGCCGAAGACGAAGGCTTACCGCGAGGCGGCAGAGAAGCTCCTCCAGGCGAAGTAAG
>JAPKYY010000654.1 GCA_026394095.1 Acidobacteriota bacterium
CGATCCCCGCCAGGCCAGCATCGTTGAACTCCGTTTCTTTGCTGGCCTCGGAGTGGAAGAAACCGCCGAGCTCCTGAACCTCTCAGCCAAGACGATCAAGCGGGAATGGTCCATGGCCCGTGCCTGGTTCCAGCAACAACTGGCTTCTACGAAACCATGACCCCGGAACGTTGGCAGCAAATCCGCGAAGTTTACTTTGCCGTCTCAGACGCCGAAGAACAGGATCGCCCCGCCTTGCTAGCCAAGCTGACTGCTGGCGATGCGGACCTTGCCGCCGCCGTTGACCTCCTCCTGATCTCCCCGCCAGACGGCCAGGCCGCCCTCGATCATCCACCCCTTGGAGAATCGCCCCTTCCCTTCCCGCCCTCAACCTCACTGGTCCTCGGCGAACTGCTAGCCCACCGCTTTGAAATCCTTTCCCACCTCGGTTCCGGAGGCATGGGTGAAGTCTACGAAGCCGAAGACCGCGACCTCCAGACCCGCGTCGCCCTCAAAGTAATCCGCCCCGACGTAGCGGAGACACCCGGCGCCGTAGCCCGCTTCCGCCGCGAGATCTCTTTAGCTCGTCAGGTCACACACCGATCCATCTGCCGCGTCTTCGATTTCTTCCCCTCCGCAAAGACCTCCCATGGAAGAACCGTAGACTTCCTCACCATGGAACTCCTCCACGGTGAAACCCTCTCAAAGTACATCACCAGACAAAGCCCAGTTCCACTTTCTGAAGCTTCGGCCTGGCCAGAACACACAGAACTGACGACAGCCCCCACTCGACATCCACGGTTGCCGCCGGCACCCCACTCTACATGTCCCCCGAGCAACTGGAAGGAGGCGAGCTAACCCCAGCCTCTGACCTCTATTCCCTCGGCGTCTTGATGTACGAAATGGCAACTGGCCTGCCACCCTATGAAGGCCAATCGCCTCTACAGGTAGTGGTCCGAAGGGTAAAGGAAGAGCGTCCCCCCGCCCCCAGTTCGATCTATCCGGCAGTAGATCCCGGCTGGGAAGCAGCCATCATGCGCTGCCTCGCCTACAACCCAAACGACCGTTTCCGCACCGCAACAGAACTAGCCGAAGCAATCAGAAATCCTGTCCCGCCAGCCGCGGTGCAGAAACAATCGATAGCGATACCAACCAAGGCACTGCAAATCGCAGGAATCCTAGCGACGCTAGCGCTAGCCGCCTACCTATGGTTTCGACTATCAGTTCCGGCTCCATCACAAGAAGCGATGCGCTGGTACCAACAGTCGGTCAATGCAGTTAACGACGGTTCATTTGCGAGAGCGTCGCAACTTCTGGAACGGACTCTCCAGGTTGCACCCGATTTCGTATCGGCTCATTGCCGGCTTGCAGAATCCTATCTGGAACTGGATCGTCGCGATAACGCACAGGCGGTATTACTCAAGGCCCTCTCATTGCGATCACGCTCAAAAGAAGAATCACTCCTATTAGAGGCAACAAAGTCACTATTGAGTGGTAGTTGGGATCAAGTGTTTGCTGCTTCCAAGCAAAGGCTCGCAAGTTCTGATCCACAGAACGCCACAACCGCTAGAATGGACCACGCTAGATGGCTTGAAAGAGCGGGTCAATCCGAGCAGGCCAAAGAACAGTACCAAATCATCCTCAAATCAGATCCTTCACAACCAGGTGCATTGTTAAGGTTGGCCAGTCTTCAGGCGACTGGAAATCAATTGGCTGATGCTCGAACTCTGTTCGACAAAGCAGAGAGTTCTTTTCAGGCACTAAACAATATTGAGGGATTAGGTGAAGTAGCATTAGCCAAAGCCCGGCTTGTGAATGACGTCCCTGAGGCAATCAAACTCTCGGCCTCCGCTGAAGGGCTGGCTAAGCAGGCTGGCAGCATATCGCTAACAGTTCGTGCCATGCTTTGGCGCGCGGATAGAAACACGCGCCTCGGCCAATCGGAAGTGGCGAGGCAACTCACCCTCGAAGCGATCAACGCTGCGGAGAAGAGCGGACTTTATGCAGAGGCCATCAACGCTTACATTGCCATGGCTTCAGTTCCCTATGTGCAAGGAAAGTACGAAGAGGCCGAGCAAGAATTCCTGAAGATCCTCGCTCTTGCAAAGCGATATAGAACACTACGAGCCGAAGCGCGAACAAAGGTTTCTTTAGCTATGAACTACACCTATTCGCAGAAAGCTCGTCTGGCCTTACCCTTGCTTGATGAAGCTCTCACCTTTTATCAAAGCTCCGGAATGAAGCTTCAGCAGGCACATGCGTTGGGTGTGAAGAGCGATGCGTTCCGGCTAAC
>JAPKYY010000369.1 GCA_026394095.1 Acidobacteriota bacterium
GAATACCGAGCATTGGCGTTGAAGGTGGCCGCCCGGCGATCCTGCCATGCGGTAACTGGACTATCCCCAGCGCTGGGCAGCAATTGTGCCCGCGATGGGCGCCAGCTCAGATTCACTTCTGTTGTGCTGGTGGCATCCAGAACATGCAGCCAGGACCCGGCAATACTTGCGTCATTGAGAGCCTGGCGCTGGCGCATCCGGTTTTGATGCTGGCTTCGAAGATTGGCACTCTCAAAGCCAGCTTGTCCGCCCATCGAAAAGAGGCGATTCGTATCGCGCCCTGTGGCCTGGTAATCGAGCCTGGTGAAGAAGCGTTGCGAGTTTCCGCCGTTGTGCAGATTATCGAGCGAAACACTGTCGAGGTAGCGATTGCTCTTCACGCCCAGAACCATTGCCGTCCACGACAGCTTGCCGGATTCTCCGGCCACTTGCACTGTTTGACTCAAAGCATCGAATTGGCCAGCCTGTCCGCTCAAGCTGCCTGAGAACTTGCGGCCGAGGCCAAAGCCCGACCGCGTTGTTATCTGCGCTACGGCGCTGACTTTGTTGCCGTACTCGGCAGGAATATTGCCGGTGTAGAGTTCCAGCGTCTCCACGAGTGCCAGATCGATCGCGTTGGCAAATGCACCGCCCAGTTGGTCGCTGATCGGCATACCGTCAACAACGAAGGTCATCTGATTGTGAGCGCCCCGTGGATGGATTGCCCCATTAGCGTTTTGGGCAAAACCAGGGAAAGTGGCCAGTACCTGTTCAATCCCCCGCGATCCTCCGCCTTTTGCAAGCTGTTCAATAGACTCGCGAGAAATCAGAGTCCGGCTGCCGGTTTGTTCTGGATCGACAGCAACGTCAGACTTTTCGAGAACGATCAGACTTTCGGTTGCGCCGGCGATAGTCAGGACAAAATCCAGCTTTTCAGGCACATTCGATCTTAAGGAAACAACTCTTTGCTGATTGTCAAAATTCGGTGCCTGAACCTCAACACGGAAACGTTGCCAGGGTAAATTTACAAAGCGCAGCTGCCCGTCCGCACCTGTGCGTCGCAATTGCTCTGCCCCACCCGCTTCGAGACTCAGCTTCACCTCAGCCCCGGCGAGAGGGGCGCCGGATACATCTCGGATACATCTTTTACAAACAATTCGAGGACGGCACCAGATTGGCCACTTAAGCACAGCACGCACAGAAATGTAGCAATAGGTAAGCGGTAGAGCATAACGCCTACTTCGACATTACAATTAACCGTAGTTAACGTCAACAGAAATCTATAGCTTCGTCATCCTGTCCAGCACGGGCTGGAGCGCACGCCGTGCGGCGGGAGCGAGTCCTGGCTGGAGAGCACGTTGTTCCAGCGGATCGGCAGGAATGTCGAAGAGACGGCCGTCACGATAGAGCTTGAAGCGCTTGTTCCTCACCCACTCTTCGAGCTTGAATTGATCTTTGTCCCAGCCCGGCCGAGGATCATGCCAGCAATAGATCCAGTCGCGGGGATTCCCTTTTTGGCCTTTCAGCTGTGGAAGGAAGCTGCGCCCATCGAGGGCTTTAGGCTGCTCTACGCTGGCGGCTTCGAGCATGGTGGGTAGAAAGTCAGTGGTATCGATGAGGTCGTCACAGACTCTGCCCTTTGGCGAAGTACCGCGCCAATATCCGAGGAGCGGCACGTGGGTGCCGGCGTCAGTGGGCAAGCCTTTGCCGCCGCGAACGATGCGGTCACCCATTTTGGAGGTGATCTCCTGCGGGGTGCCGTTGTCGCCGAGGAAGAGGACGATTGTATTGTCGAGCACGCCCATTTTGTCGAGCCCGGACAGCATGCGGCCGATGATGTCGTCCATGTACTCGACCATGTCCTTAAAATAAGCTGGGTCCTTCTTAAGCCTCTGGGTTTTCCAGCCTTCGCTTTTGGGCGTTGGATTGAAGGGGTCATGAGTGAGCGCCATCGGGTAGTAGGCAAAGACAGGTTCCCGACGGTGCGAATCAAAGAAGGAGAGCAGGTGCTGCGACCAGTGATCGTCGCCGTATTCATCTTTGACTGACTTGAAGAGCTTGCCATTCTCTTCATAGGTGGGATCGCCGTAGCGTGAGCCTTTGTCCTCAGTGTGCCCGGCATGCCATACCGAGTAACTCTCGAACCCGGCGTCCTTGATGAGTTGGCCCTTTCCTCGCTGTTCCGGTTGATAATCGGGCGGGTTGTAGCTCCAGAACTGCCACTTGCCAGCAATCGCAGTCCTGTATCCGGCGTTCGCCATGCGGTGGCCAAAGGTGGTCGTCTTGGGATCCATGAGGCCGAAGCCCTGCCAGTTGCGATTGTTGTAAAGACCCGTCATCAATTGCATGCGGGTTGGAGTGCAGAGGGGCTGTGCATAGCAGTTGGTGAAGCGAACGCCACCGGACGCCATGCGGTCCAGATTGGGAGTTCGATATGATGTCCCGCCGTTGCATCCCAGGCATTCGTAGCCAAGATCATCGGCCAGTATCAGAAGGATGTTCGGCCTTCGTTGCTGTTGTGTAGCGGCACTGCCTAGAGTGGCAAGAAAGCCTCGGCGATTCATATTGGCTAGTTTGCGTTGGCGGCAGCAGAAGCGCCTTCACCATTCGTGATGACTACGCTGACTCCGGTGATGCCACTGGCGTCCCCAGTGACAGTGAACGGCAGGGTGAGAGCAAATCTGCCGCCAAAGGGCTGGCTGGCTGCGCTGGCAAACCAAGTCTGAATCGCAGTACTCACATTGACCGTGATTTGGCTGGCGGTGGTCAGATCGACACTTCCCGAAGCGGTGAATGTAACTCGGGCCTCTGCCAATTGACGGGTGTTGGTTACACCGTCAATTCTGATTTCAAGTCCACTTCCAGAGCGTGTGAGCGTGAGTGTTGTGATTACCGGAACAGCACGTCGGATCAGGATGGAACGGGTGGGTCCGGGGACGGAAGTACCCGCAAAATTGAGTACGCTGTCGATGCGGATGGTTCCCGCCAGACTTCCAGTGGTGATCGAGGCATTGCCTGCAATGCTAACGGAGGTTGAGCCGGCGGGAATGGTGAAGTCGAGCGTCCTCGATCCGTTTGAGAAGCGGATTGAGGGGTCGTCGGCACCGTGGATCGAGTCAGGGACGAAGCTGAGAGTGAGGCGGCCTGAGACAGCTACGCCAAAGGCGCTGGCCATCCGCAGAGTCAGAGGCAGCGTTTGATTTGCGGTGGTGGTGTCAGGTAATGATTCGATAGACAGTGCAGGTGTAGCTGCGGTGCCAATACTAAGGCTGAAGACACGAGAAGCTCTGAGTCCCAGAGAATCGGTTGCGGTGATCTGGAAGTTTGAAGTTCCGATCGTTTGTGGGGTGCCGCTGATAGCACCGTCTGGGCTAAAGGAAAGTCCTGCAGGCAAATCGCCACTGATGGCCCAGCCGTAAGGTGGGACTCCGCCTGCGGCACCAATGCTGGTGGAGTAAGCAAGCCCGGCATTACCGTTGGGTAGCGAAGCGGTTGTGATGGAAAGCCGGTCCACACCGGCAGGACGTACTTCAAAGGAGTAATTCCGTCGAGCAGTGGCGCCAGTAGCATCACTAACCACCACCGACATCGCATATTGACCGCTCCGGGAGGGGCTTCCTTCAAAGTTACCAGTGCCTGGATTGAATTCCACACCGGGAGGAATTGCACCGCTGACGATCGACCAGCTAAATGGGGCACGGCCACCTTCGCGGATTACACCGATGCCGTAGGGCTGCCCTTCGACACCGTCTGGCAGAGAGTCTGTAAGGATGAACAAGCCATCGGCCTTGACTCGAAGCAGGAAGGATTTGGATACTGCGGCACCACTGGCATCGCGAGCCGAGACAGCAATGGTGAATTGGCCCGCTGCAGAAGGTGTTCCAGAAACGCCGTCGCCAACGGCTGACAGGCCGGCCGGCACTCCGGAGAAGGAAAATGCGTAAGGCGCTTTTCCACCCTCGGCGGCAAAACCGGCGGAATAGGCTCGACCGACAAGACCATCAGATAAAGGAGACGCAGTGGTGATGCGAAAGGGCAAATTGCCGCTTTGAATTGAGAGTGACAGAGTCTTTGACGCTCGACGCTGAACCTCATCGATTGCGGAGAGGCCAAGCGTAAAGGTACCGTCCTGCTCTGGGATGCCCGAGATGGACCCGGTGTTGGAATCAAAGTCGAGGCCAGCCGGAAGGCCTCCGCTTGTGAGGCTATAAAGAACTGCGCCCACTCCTCCTCGCGAACTCAAACCGGCGGAATAGGCAGCACCCACACGACCGGCGGGGAGAGCATCCGTTGTAATGGTGAAGGGCTCACCCGTTACTTCAAAGCTACAACGGGCAGTTACAGCAGTGTTTGTCTCGTCGACAGCCTGAAACTGCGCTGGAAATACGCCAGCCTGAAGTGCTCGTACGGTGAATGCTCCAGAGCTGGACAGATCGAATCCCTGTGGCAGGGCGCCTGAAAAGAGGTTCAACCGATAGGGTGCCTGGCCACCAGTCATTACGAATTGGCCGGAGGCGCTAA
>JAPKYY010000588.1 GCA_026394095.1 Acidobacteriota bacterium
GCCAGGAGGCATCAAGCCTCTTTCTACTGCGTCATGCACCCGCACCCATCGGCTCAAGGTCTCCGCATTGTCGAGGTCGAAGTCGAGCCGGCTCAGGTCCAGACCGGCTGGAGCCTTCGAACCCGCATGGCAACCCACACAGTTCTTGCCTAGAAAGCCCCTGGTGACTTCGGGCACTGGATAGTCTGCACCCAACACAAGAGTGAACAGAATTAAGCTGGCTTGCATGCAAAACTCCCCCGCCATCCTATCGCAACGTTTTTTCGAGTGCCTGAATGCTAAATCGCGTCGTCACCAATTCATAAGCCGCACGAGCCAACTCCGTTCTCAACCCGGAATTTTCAACCATACGTACGCATGCTTCTGCAAATCCTTCAGCCCCATCACCGATCTCCACTTCCACCCCATCGCTTACGGGAAGGCCTTCCACGCCAAGACGGGTACTCACAACAGGCACCTGATAGGCAAATGCTTCAAGCGCCTTGATCCGCGTGCCACCTCCAGCCCGCAATGGAATCAATACTGCATCAGCCATCCCATAGAGCGCACCCAATTCAGGCACAAAGCCAGCCGCTTCCACTCTGGGTGTTGATGCGATCAAAGTTTTCAGGTCTTCAGAAGCAGAGCCGCCTGCCACCAGAACACGAAAGTCTTCGCCAAGTCGCAATTCCAGATGAGGCAACACTTCGCGGATCAAGAATCTGACGCCATCTTCGTTTGGGTAATAACCTAGTCCACCAACAAAAAGAAAGGTGAAAGGGCCACCCTCTCTTCGCTGGCGTGAAGTTGCGGGAATGCTCACCACATTCGGCAACAGCTCTACCTGCAGCTTTGGGTTTACCTCAAGCACTAACCCGCGTTCGTGTTCGCTCGAGACGAATATGCGTTCAAAAGCCGGAAGCAACTTGCGCTCTGCTTGCGCATAGAACTCTGCTTCCGCATCCCAAATCTCTGCTCGCACAGAATCTCCATTCAATCGTGCCAGATCCGCCAACCGCCTTCTGGTGTGCGCCTCGCTTTCATCAAGGTCGAGTTGACTGGGAATCTTGCCAATAACCCCAGAGACGAAGGGCTCCATACAAAACCGGAAGACATGAATCAGCTCAGGCTTGCTTTCTACGATCGCAAGAGCCGCTTTTCGGCAAGCCCTCGATTCGGCCACTTCCCAATCCGATGGAATCGAAAAGCAGGATTTGTAGGCTTGCGGCACAACGTCATGCGTCCAGCGTCGGATGCGGGATTCAAAGCTCAAAGATCGCGGCGAAGCAACCTCAACCTCATGCCACCGTGCCAGAGCCTCAAAGGTCGAATTCGCCCGCATCGACAATCCCGAAACCACATTGCCCGTTGGGACCGGGCTTACGAACACAACCTTCACGAGCGGTGCCTTCGGGCGTCAATAGAAAGCTCTTCCTGCCGCTGTTGAATTCGTACTTCCATGCCCAGTTCTTCCAGGTGACGCTGGAGTACCGTAGCCCCGTCTCCGGAAGGACACTCGCCAACAATTCTCTCCACGTGTTGCAAATTCCGGCAAACCAAAAGCTCCCGCCAAAGAGTAGCATCACAAGAAAGCCGCAGGATTTTCACCTGTTTCAATTCGCGCAGTATTTCATCAAGCGCGGGC
>JAPKYY010000770.1 GCA_026394095.1 Acidobacteriota bacterium
TCTTGGCAACCAATTGGGCTGGGATGCGCAGCAGACGAAAGACTTTCTGCAGAGCCGGCTTGCCGGGGTGAGTTCGCGCATCCTGTCCAACGCGCTGCGTAGTATCCAGGGGCTTGGTTCCTGGATCTTCTCGAGCATGACCACACTGGTTACCATGTTTTTTCTCTTTCGAGGAGGTAGCGCCATGCTTGAAGAAAGCAAGTCTTGGGTTCCTCTTCCTGCGCACATGCTGGATTCACTCTTTGCAGAAACCCGTGTGCTGATGTTCGCCAATGTCTATGGTGTGATTGCCGTTGCTTTGGCTCAGGGTATTCTCACCGGGCTTGGTTTCTGGTTTACCGGGCTGCCTTCGGCTGCATTCTGGGGAGCGGTTGCCGCAATCTTCAGCATCCTGCCGCTGGTTGGGGCGGGGATTGTATGGCTTCCGGGGGTGCTCTATCTCGCCAGCACTGGTAACATGACACAGGCAGGTATCCTTCTCGTCTGGAGCCTGCTAATTGTCAGCATGGCCGATAACGTAATCCGCCCGATCGTACTGAGCGAAAGTGCTCAAATGAACACAGCCGTGATGTTCTTCGCTTTGCTTGGAGGCATTGAAGCCTTCGGCCTGGTGGGGCTCTTCGCCGGCCCCATAGTTTTCTCGCTTGCAATCGCGGTGATCAAGCTTCTGCGCGAATATAGCAACCTCTTAGGTGCACACACCGAAATTGAAAGTTCAACGTAATGAAATCTCTTATCGCAACTACAACGCTTATGACCATGAGTCTCCTCGCGGCCGATCGCACGGCCTATATCGGTACGTATACAAAGCCCGAAGGCAGCAAGGGCATCTACAAGGTGAGTCTGAATGAGACAACCGGGCAGCTTTCTACGCCTGAACTGGTCGCTGAAAGCCCCAATCCATCCTTCCTTGCCATTAGCAAAGTGGGCAAGTTTCTTTATGCCGCCAATGAAGTCAACAATGGCGACGTGAGTGCTTTCGCTATTCTGCCCGATGGAAAGCTTAGCCCCTTGAACAAGGTGAAATCTAAGGGTGATGCTCCGTGCCATCTGAATATCGACAGCACCGGCAAATGGCTTGCGGTTGCCAACTACAGCAGCGGAACAGCTGCCGTGCTTCCGATCGGCAAGGATGGCAAGTTGGGTGAGGCGGTCGCAACAGTTCAACACAAGGGCAAGAGCGTCGACCCACGCCGCCAGGAAGGCCCCCACGCGCATTCGGTGAATTTCTCCGCTGACAACAAATATCTCTACGTGGCAGATCTTGGCCTTGACCAGGTGAAGATCTACAATTTCGATGCCAAGACTGGCGCGATTACAGAGAAGGCCGTGCTGGAAACTCCCAAAGGAGCAGGCCCGCGCCACCTGGCTCTTGGTGATGGCGGCCTTGCCTATGTGCTGAATGAAATGGCCAGCAGCGTCAGTGTTTTCCGTTGGACTGGAGAACCAAAGGGGCAGATCCTGACGACGGTTTCTGCGATCCCGGCCGACTATAAAGCAAACACCTCTGGAGCGGAAGTGGTGCTCCACCCAAAACGCACGCTGCTTTTCAGCTCCAACCGTGGGCACGATAGCATTTCGATCTACCGCACAGAGCCGGCCACGGGTGAAACGAAAGTTCTGGGGCAACAGCCGATTGGAGGCAAGGTGCCTCGTGGGTTTGTCCTGTCGCCTGACGCGAAGTTTCTGGTTGCCGGAGCCCAGAATTCCGATCTCCTGGTTGCCTTCAAGGTGGATCTTGCCGCAGGAAAACTGATTCCCTCCGGATCTTCTGTAAAAGTGGGTAGCCCCGTCTGCGTTCGTTTCGTCAAATAAGGAAATAGCAATATGCAACGCCGTTCCGTTTTCTATGCGCTCCTGGGCCTTGCCCCTGCAGCGCAAGCCTTTCAGGAAGCAGCCTCAAGCATTCCAGCGACTGCGGCCGAAGCCGTGTCGATGGGCTTGCCGCGCTTCTATTCACAACCCGATTTTGCCGCCTTTGCTGAACTTGGGCAGGCCCTGATTCCAGCCTTTGATGGACGTCCGGGCGCCAAAGAAGCCGAAGCTGCTGAGTTCCTTGATTTTTTGATCGGCCAAAGCCCGGCAGATATTCAGGCTTTATACAAGCAGGGCCTTGCCACGTACAAAGTGCGGCGCAAAGCTGGCCTGGATGCGGCGCTGAAAGAACTGGGTGAACCGTGGAGCCATGCTGGCCCAACTACCCCCTATGCCAAGTTTCTACAGGCCGCCAAGCAAGCCTTTTATCAGGCGACAGTGAATTCACGCCAATGGTCTGAGGCAATGTCCGGACGCAGTAGGTCTGCTGCCGGCGTTGGCAGCTATTGGATGCCCATCGAATAAGGAGCCATCATGAAAACCGAATACGACGTCCTTATCATCGGCAGTGGCGCCAGCGGCGGAATGGCCGCTCACACATTGACCAAGCTGGGTGCCAAATGCGTCATGCTCGACGCGGGCCCTTTAATTGACCCGGACAAGCAGCGCGTGCTCAAAGCTGTTTCGGATTTGCCATACCGCGGCTTCGGAAAACCCGGCCGCTTTCCGCATGTCACTCAAGCCAGTGAATTCAGCGCGAATATGTGGGCTGACGAAAAGCAGAATCCCTACACCTACGATCCGGAGAACCCCTACTACTGGGTGCGCATCCGTCTGGTTGGCGGTAAGACTCTAGCCTGGGGCAGGGCATCGTGGCGTCTCAGCGACTACGAATTCAAGTGCAAAGATCACGACGGATTTGGTGACAACTGGCCGGTTGAGTACAAAGACCTCGCGCCTTTCTATGATCGCGTTGAACCTCTGTTTCGCGTTAGCGGGCGCAAAGAAGGCTTCCCTCAGATTCCAGACGGCAACTTTCTTGCCGACGAGTCTCGCGATAGTCTTTGTGTCCAGCGATTCCTTGATGCCTGCCGCAAGAAGGACGTGCCAACTACCAAGCAGCGGCGCAGCACAGGTACCCTGGCCAGCAGTCTGAATCTGCTCCTGCCAGCTGCCCTCGAAACCGGCAATCTCAACCTCGTGCCGAATGCTGTTGTTCGCGAGATCACCATCGACAAGAAGACCGGCAAGGCCAATGGTGCCCACTTTGTCGACCGTGTGTCCAAGCGCGAGTTTCACGTCAGTGCCAAGGCCGTTGTGCTGGGCGCATCCTGCCTTGAGTCAACCCGCATCCTGCTCAACAGCAACATTGCAAACTCAAGCGGAACGCTGGGCCATTATCTCTTCGATCAGTTCTATGTAAAGAACGTGG
>JAPKYY010001005.1 GCA_026394095.1 Acidobacteriota bacterium
GCGCTGTTCTGTACGGAGGTGTTCGCGCTTGTAGTTCCACATGACGTTCATTAACTCGACGCCGTCGAGGGCAGAGCGGCCCTTCCAGGGAGCACCGGCAGCATGGGCCGATTCACCGTGAAAGGTGTACTGTACAGACACTAGTCCACTATTGATAGCTGGGTGGCCGTAGGAGGTAGCGAGTTCACGGCCGACGTGGCAGCCGAGCATGATGTCGACATCTTTGAGTAGGCCTTCACGGATGTAAAACGCTTTGGTGGCGACGAGTTCTTCGGCAACACCGGGGAGGATTTTGAGCTTGCCTTTGATGCCGTGCTTGATCATTAGATCTTTGAGCACGAGGGCGGCGACGACGTTGACGGCATTGCCGGAATTGTGGCCTTCACCGTGGCCGGGGGCACCTTCGATGACGGGGTCATGATAGGCGACGCCGGGCTTTTGGGAGGCGCGGGGGATACCGTCGATGTCAGTAATGAAGCCGATGACGGGCTTGGATTCACCCCAGGTTGCAATCCAGGCGGTGGGGATGCCAGCGACGCCACGCTCGATTTTGAAACCGTTCTTTTCGAGGATACCGGTCAGGTATTTTGAGGTTTCGACTTCCTGGAAGCCGAGTTCACCGAAGCTAAACACAGTGTCTACGATCTCCTGGACCATCTTTGAACGGGCATCGACTCCGGCGATTGCTTCCCGTTTTAGTTGCTCGAGATTGGGGGTTTGAGCTGCGCAGAGCAGAGGAAGGAGAAAGAAAGAAATCAGCTTCATAGCCCAACAGTATACAAGTTTGTGATTTCTGACCGATAAGAGGCCACAGAATGAGCCTCAGTAATGAGAAAATGCCGAGCGTGCTCTACCGTATTTCACGGGATGAGCAACGCCCCTTCTACTTTTCTTACCTCAGCCCAAATGCCGCTGAGCTGTTTGGAATCGATGTTGAGGAAGCACTGGCCGACCCGTACCGGTTTGCGTGCAATATGACCGAGGAGGATCTGGCGAGGGGCTTTGAATTGATGCAGCATTCGGCTGAGACGATGACGCCCTACTATCTGGCGTTCAGCTACCGGGTGCGGGGTGGATTGAAGTGGATTGCTTGTCAGTCGCTGCCGCGCAAAGAGGATTGCGGAGCTGTTTCCTGGACCGGGCAGTTTGACGACATCACGCAGCAAAGAGAGTCTGAACTTGCTTTGCTACGCAGCCAGACGCTACTGAAAGCAGCCAGGGAGCAGGCACAGCTTGGCTGCTGGGACTTTGAGCTAGCGACAGGCAAGATTAGCTGGACACCGGAAGTATTTGCGATTCACGGGGTGGACCCGTCGGTGGGCGAACCCAACTTTGAGAATCTGGCAAAGCTGTATGTTGCAGAGGACTTTGAGATTCTGGCTGCGGCTGTGGAGAGAACGATCTCGAAGGGCGAACCCTACCGCTTCGATCTTCGAATCATACGGCCAAAGACTGGGGAAATTCGCCATGTTTCTGCGACGGGGGGAGTGTTGCGGAACCCGATAGATCAATCCATCGAGAGGTTGATTGGCACCATATTCGACATCACGACGCGGAAGGAACTGGAAGCGAGTCTAGCGGCGGCGCGGGATGCGGCTGAGGCGTCGGCTCAGGCGAAAGCCAATTTTCTGGCCACGATGAGTCATGAGTTGCGGACACCGCTGAACGGGATTCTGGGTATGGCGGCGCTGTTGCAGAGGAGCCTGATAGACAGCAACCAGAAGGAGTTTTGCGAGACGATCACACACTCTGCCGAAGCATTGTTGTCGGTGGTGAACGACATCCTCGATTGGTCTCGAATTGAATCCGGCAAGATTCAATTCGAAGCGATTCCATTCGATTACGCTGAAATCGTGAATGGTGTGTGTGAGATTTTGCGGCCACAGGCAGAACCGAAGGGTCTGGAAATTTCTGTGATGGCAGAGGCGGCGACGATACCTACATTGATTGGAGATCCTTCGAGGCTGCGGCAGGTGCTGTTGAACTTGGCGGCAAACGCCGTAAAGTTTACCGAAGAAGGATTTGTGAGGTTGAAGCTGAATTCGAAAGCAGCTTCGGCAGGGCAGTTTGGCTTGCGGATTGAGATTACAGATAGTGGGATCGGGATCACACCACAACAGATTTCGAAGCTCTTTCACCGGTTCTCGCAGGCAGATGCCTCGATGACGCGCCGTTTTGGAGGAAGCGGTTTGGGGCTGGCGATTTCAAAAAGTCTGGTGGAGCAGATGGGTGGCCGGATTGGGGTGGACAGCAAAGTTGGAGAAGGGTCAACGTTCTGGCTGGAGTTGGAGTTTCCGATACACGCTGCACCGAAGCCAGAAGCGCCCAAAGAAACCGTAATCGCAACGGACAGAGTGTTGAGCATTCTGATTGCCGAGGACAACGAAGTGAATCAAAGGTTGGCAACGCTGGTGCTGGAGATGGCCGGACATCAATCGGAGGTTGCAGCAGATGGGTTGATTGCACTGGAAAAAGCGATAAATCAAGACTACGACCTGATTCTGATGGATTGTCAGATGCCGGGGATGGACGGATACGAAGCTACGCGGCAGATTCGCCAACAAGTGAACAGACATGTACCGATCATTGGGCTGACAGCGAGCGCGCTGATCAACGACCGGCAGAACTGTATCAACGCCGGAATGGACGACTATTTGAGCAAGCCCTACCGGGCAAATCAGTTATTGGATATGGTCGCCCGCTGGGCTAATGTACGGTCCGGGTCTTCCGATTCATGTAGTCCATCAAGAGATACTCACCAAGTGTCATCGGAGTCGTAAAGTAGGCTTTGCCTTTACAGAGCTGAGTGACCTGTCTTACGAAATTGACCAGAGCCGGGTCTGTAGCGAGCATGAAGGTATTGATCAGAATCCCCTGGCGCTTGCAGCGGCTGACCTCTTCCATAGTGCGGCTGATTACCAGAGGATCGAGGCCAAAAGCGTTTTTGTAAACGCGGCCGTCATCGAGGGTTAAAGCGCTGGGCTTGCCGTCGGTGATCATGATGATCTGCTTCATGTCCTTCTTTTCCTGGTTCAGGATTCTTTGCGCCAGGATCAGACCGTCGCGGGTGTTGGTGTAATAGGGGCCGACCTGCAAGCGGGCGAGTTCGCTCATGCGGATCTCTTCAGCCGTGTCGTGAAAGAGGACGCATCGCATGGTGTCACCCGGGTATTGGGTGCGGATCAATTGCGCTAGAGCCAGGGCTACCTTTTTTGCCGGGGTGAAACGGTCTTCGCCGTAAAGGATCATGCTGTGGCTGCAATCGAGCATCAAGACTGTGGCGCAAGAGCTTTGGTATTCGCTCTGGTGGATCTGAAGGTCGGAATATTCCAGTTCGAGCGAGCCGGTGAGGCCCTGCCGAGCCACTGGCTTCAATACCGGTTGAAAGGTCGCGGGTATCGTGGGCACCAAAGCTGGAGCGACCGAGGCTGCCGAGGAGGTCTTTGAGGGTCTTGAAGCCCAGGAAATCAACCGATTTATCGGTGGTCTGAACCTCCATGTCCATCTGGCCTTCGCCCGGGCCGCCGCCCTGCGGAGCCTGTACGTAGCCCTCGTCGACAAGCTTCTGGGCTAGCTTGCCGAGGAGTTTTTCGAGTTCCTCGGGGTCCATCTTTTCGAGTTTTTCGCGAATCTCGTTGGCGCGGTCCTGATCGTCGAACATGGAGCCGTCGAGCATGGCCTGGAGGATGGCATTCTTCAGGCCTTCCCAGGTTTGTTTGGCATTGGGATTGGGGTTCCACCAGTCCTGAAAACCGCTGTCGAGAAAGAAGTCGCCGAGTGCGCGCATGAGATCCTCGGCCGAGAGGCCGAGGTCGTCATCAGTGAACTTTGAATAACGAACGCGTCTCATTGCGTTTGTGTCTTGCGACGGTCGCGACGGCCGCCGCCTCCTTCTTCCGGTGCATCACCGGGTTGCTCGCGACGGCGTTCTCCGCTGACAAAGGCCTGTTCTTCGTTGCGGCTGATGCGGCGATGGGCGTAGAGGCCTTCGAGGATGAACTCGGCGGCGGCGGCCCGTTTGGCATCGGTTTCACGGACGCCAATTCCAAGTTTGGCCGTCTTCTCCATCAGGCCCTGGATCTGGTCGAGTTCCTGGATGAGCTCACTGGCGGTGGCGAGTTCTGGCAGTTGCAGAGAACCACCAAGATCAAACCACTGGATGATCTGCTTCATGTTCTCGCCATCCATGAGGCGTGAATAGGAGAGCGCGACAGACTGACGGATGAGATCGCGGGCGACATTGTCGCCGCCTTTGAGTTCGCCTTCGTACTCGAGTTCGAGTTTGCCTGTGATTGAGGGAAGAGCGGAGTAAAGGTCGAGAACACGGGGTACGGCATCGGTATCTCCGGACATGGCAGCGCGCCGTTCGGCATTGGAGATTACGTTTTCGAGAACCGAGAGTGGCAAACGTTGAGAGACACCGCTACGCTGATCGATGCGTTTGTCGTCGCGGGCGAGGAAAGCAACTTGCTCGACGAC
>JAPKYY010000636.1 GCA_026394095.1 Acidobacteriota bacterium
AAGAAGGATACCCCACAGATTCATGTATGTCAGCATGGACAGGCCGCCATAGACAAAGGGGAGCCAGAGTTGATCTGCAATCTCCGTTCGATCAATAAGCCGGAAGCCTGCCACCGTACCAAGTGCAAAAGCGATCAACGTGAGAATGCAGCCAATAGCCATGGTCAGAGTCTATTGATTTTCGTCTGTGTTGGCGAGCGGTGGAACGGTTGTGTCAGGCCGGAGCGGTGGCTTACGCTTGTGCCAGTCTGTTGCCTGCTCGAAGGCGTGAGCGAGAGCCAGCACCTTTCCTTCAGAAAAGCGGGGCCCGACGATCATTAGGCCGATGGGCATGTCGTTGTCGCCGAAGCCGCAGGGCAGGGTGAGGGCCGGGATGCCGAAGGTATTGAAGTCGGCGGGGTTCTCGAGTTCTGGGTTGCGGGGCTTGTCGCTAAGTTCGCGCTTGATGGAATCGACGACGGTACGAGGTGTTCGGCGACGAGTGGGAAGAATCATGAGGTCAACGTTTTGCGAGGTGAAAGCGTCGTCGATGGTGCGGCGCAGGAGTTGAAGCTTCCAGGATGCCTGGATGTATTGATAGGCGCGAGTTTCCTTGCCGTTTTCGAGATTGCGTCGGACGGGGATTTGATAGAGGCCTTTGCCTTGCTCGAAGAACTCCTGGTGGTAGGCGTACATCTCGCCTCCGCCATTGGTGCCGCGTGTTGAAGGAAGATTTACGTCTTTGATGCTGCTGGTGAGCGAGGCGACTTTGGCAATTGCTGCCTCAATGGATTTGGCTACATCGGCGTCGAGGTGGTCGAAGTAGGGCACACGCGGAATGCCGATGCGGAGCGGCTTGACGGGTTGCCTCATCAGGGCGAGGTAGTCTTCTTTGGCGTGTTCGACGCTGGCGATGTCGAGGCGGTCGTAGCCGGCGAGGCAGTTGAGCATGATGGCGGCGTCTTCTACGGTCTTGGTCATGGGGCCGCAGTGGTCTCGGGAAAGGGCCAGGGGAACGATGCCGCGGATCGAGACGAGGCCATAGGTAGGCTTGAAGCCGACGATCGAACAGTAGCTGGAGGGAGTGCGAATGCTGCCTCCGGTGTCGGTGCCGAGGGCACCAAAACAGAGGTCTGCGGAGACGGCTGCGGCGCTGCCGCCTGAGGAGCCGCCGGGGTGACGCGATAGCGCCCAGGGATTGCGGACGGGGCCGAAGTAGCTGGTCACGGATGTGCCGCCGTTAGCGAACTCGTGCAGATTGAGCTTGCCGATCAGGATTGCACCAGCGGCTTTGAGGCGGTGTGTGACTTCGGCGTCTTCGGTGGGGATGCGATTGTCGAATACGGCGCTGGCGGCGGTTGTGCGAATGCCGGCGGTATCGATGTTGTCTTTGAGTGCGATGGGAATCCCGTGGAGGGGGCCACGGGACTTACCTGCTCGAAGTTCTGCGTCTGCCTCGCGTGCCTGCTTGAGGGCGGCTTCCTTCAAGACTGTGATGAATGCGTTCAGTTTGGGTTGATAGGCCTCAATGCGTGACAGGCAGGCTTCGGTGAGCGCTACTGAAGTTGTCTGCCTGTTTTGAAGGCGTGCCGCTGCCTGGCTTAGGCTCAATTGGGCGACGTCAGTCAGGGATTGCGCACGCGCACCGATTGCGGTGGCACCGATTGTAAGTGAGAAAGTTCTGCGGCTCAGCATCCTAGAAGTTTAGCGGAAAGCTATTGACTTCAATCGCTTAGGCTGATAAAACGTTAAGCCATGCGCTTCATTTTCACCTGTCTTACTGCACTCACGTTGACTGCAGTTCTTGGCCTCGCACAATCCGGTACCGCCGAGCTCAATGGCACCGTAACCGATTCCACGGGGGCGGCCGTTTCTGGTGCCACCGTCACAATTTCCAATCCAGCCATAGGATTCTCCCGCGTCCTGAAGACGAATGATGGAGGAGTCTATTCCGCGCCGGCCCTGAATCCAGGTGCCTATACAATCAAGGTCGAGATGCAGGGCTTCCAGTCGCAATCGCGCACGGGCGTGGAATTGCAGGTAGGTCAGGCTCCTTCGATCAATGTCGTGCTGACTGTTGGTAACGTTGCCGAAGTGATCGAAGTTACTGGTGGTGCGCCGGTACTTGAAACCGAATCGACGTCGGTTGGCACTGTCATCGAGAACAAGCGCATTATCGAGTTGCCTCTCAATGGACGTAATTACCTTCAGCTTGCTTCCCTTATTCCCGGTGCAACAACAAATGGCCCGGCTTCTTCGCAAGGTCAGCAGCGCATGGGTGGCGCACGAAACAGCTTTGCCCTGAACGTCGCCGGCCAGCGTGTTCACTTTAACCACTACGCCCTCGACGGTATGGAAAACACCGACCCGAACTTCAACACCTACCTCTTCCTGCCGTCGATTGATGCGTTGCAGGAATTCAAGGTGGAGTCTGGAGTTTTCGGCGCCGAATATGGCCGCGGCATTGCACAGGTAAACGTTACGACAAAGGCTGGCACCAACCAGTTGCACGGCGTGGCATTTGAGTTTCTTCGCAATTCCTACTTCGATGCGCGTAACTTCTTTGCACGCGTCAATCCGCCCTTCAAGCGCAATCAGTTTGGCGGTACGATCTCTGGCCCTGTTGTTTTGCCGAAGATCTTCAATGGCAAGGACAAGCTCTTCTTCATGTTCAATTACGAAGGCTTGCGCGAACGCCGCTCGCTGACTCAAACCGGCACTCTGCCTGATGCCCGATATCGCTCGGGTAACTTTGGCTTCCTCAATCGGGCAGCTGGAATTCGCGATCCTTTCGCACCCGGAACCGTTTTTCCGAACGCTACGATTCCGGCAAGCCGCATCGCGCCTACATCCACCAAAGTTCTGAATGACTTTTTCCCCCTTCCCAATCAGGGCGGTGGCGGAGCCCTTGGCATCACCAACAACTATCTGAACGACGAAGGCCGTCGCACAGATGGCAATCAGTTTACGACCCGCGCCGATTGGACGGGCACTGCGAACCAAACCTATTTCTTTCGCTTTAGCCAAACGCAGGAACCGCAGTACATCCCCTCCGCCATTTTTGATCAAGGCAACAATGTAAAGATCCTCGGGCAGCAGGGAGTTATCGGACACACTCAGGTGATTGGTTCCAACAAAGTGAATGAGTTCAAATTTGGAATGAACTACTCCACTCTTCTGGGGTATCCCGGTTTTTCAGATCTCGGGCTTCAGCAATATTGGGGAGTGCAACGACTGCCCCTTCCTCAACTGGAATACGACATTCCAGTGGACCGATAACTTCTCCTGGACCAAGGGCAAGCACAGCATGAAGATCGGAGGCGAGTATCGCCGTCTTCGTTACAACCAGATTGGTGCCGTGGTACCACGCGGCCGCTTCAGCTGGAATGGCCAGTACACCGGTGAGCCGATGGCCGATATGTTGCTGGGTGTGATGTCCGGCACAGAAGGTCAGGTCGGCGCGCCAATTGCCAACTTCCGCAACAACTACATGTCGATCTTCTTCCAGGACGCATGGAAGGTGAGCCAAAAATTGACTCTCAATCTAGGCATGCGTTGGGAATACGAATCGCCCTTTATGGACAAGCATGACGCAATCGTAAACGTCGATTTCAAGTGGGACAACTCTGTAGAGCCGACATTCGTTCGCGCTGGTACAGGCGATATCAATCAGGGCAATCCTGCCTTCCCCGCACCTCCAACCTGGAAGCTGGTTCGCGATGGCCGCTTTGGCCGTGGAGCCGGCGCACCAGATCGCAACGACCTTGGCCCCCGCATTGGACTTGCCTACCAGCTCAATTCCAAGACTGTACTTCGTTCGGGCTTTGGTATTTATTATGTGCGTGACATCGGCAATGCAGTATTCGATATCGTTCGAAATATCCCCTTCACCATTCGACAGGCAGAGACCGCAAACACTGTAACTCCAAACCTGACCTGGAACCGCCTCTTCACCCAGGCCGGTGCGCCCAGCTTCCTGCTGATCAATCAGTACGGCGAGCGCACTTCATATGTCGCCCAGTGGCAGATGGCAGTACAGCGTCAGCTCACCAAGGACATGTCTCTCGAAGTTACCTACATGGGCTCTGCCGGTATCAAACTACGCCGTCTGTCGAGCTACAATCTGCCGCAGCCTCGCCCCGGCAATCCGAACGACAACCGCGCCTTCCCCAAGTTTAACGGCGCGTTCCAGAACATGTACGCAGCTGCCCACTCGAATTACCATTCGTTGCAAGCTCGTCTGCAGCATCGCTTCTCGCATGGCTTTACGCTGCTGAGCTCTTACGCTTATTCAAAGTCGATCGACAACGGCTCCGGTGTTCGCACCACCGACGGTGATCCGCTCACCCCGATGGATCCGAATAATTCGCTGTGGCGTGATCGCGGCTTGTCGGCTTTCGACTTCCGTCATCGCCTCACCAACTCTTTCCTCTACGAATTGCCCTTCGGCAAGGGTCGCAAGTTTGGCATCGACAATGCGGTTGCCAACGCGATGTTTGGTGGCTGGCAGGTAGGTGGCATTCTCACCTTCCAGGCTGGCTTCCCCTTCAGCGCCTTCTGCGGGCCTGGCAACATCCAGAATGGTGCCGGTGGTTGGTGCGCACCTGATGCGATTGTTGGCCAGAATGGAAATGATGGCCCGAAGACAGTTGGTCAGTACTTCAACACCAGCGCCTTCGTCGATCGTCTGGGACAAAACCCGGCGGCCATCACAGACTTCCGTTTTGGCACCGGTGGCCGTAACACTCTGATCGGGCCGGGCATTGCCGGGCTTGACGCCTCAATCAACAAAGCATTCGCCTGGAGCGAAGGCCGCCATAAGGTGGACCTCCGCGGTGAATTCTTCAACCTGCCCAACCACGCAAACTTCTCTCAACCCGGATCGACGCTGCGTACGCCAACTTATGGCGTAATCAGCAGCACCCGAATCGATTCGCGGCAGATTCAGATTGCACTTCGCTATAGCTTCTAAGATTTAAAGCTGTAAAAAGGCCTCCCGAAAGGGAGGCCTTTTTTACTTTGCTGAGACGGATTCAGCCAATTTCCAATCGGTGTCTTTGAGCGGATGAAGCTCGATGCGACGGACGAAAATTTCCGCAAGTTCGCTTTGCACCTGAATTTTGCCCTGTGTGTGGGAAAGATCAAAAGCACCACTAACGACTTTGCCGTTGAGCAAGTTCACCATGCGGTCTCCTGCTGCAATCACTTCGTGACGGTTCCATTGGCCAACCGGCTTCTCTACCTCGGTCTTCGAGCGGAAGCCGAATTCATCTTTCCACTCGCGCGAGCGGCCATGCCAGTTGATGCGGCCACTGGTGCGCGTCATGGTGGTTCCCTTCGGGTTGTAGTACATCTCCTT
>JAPKYY010000754.1 GCA_026394095.1 Acidobacteriota bacterium
GTCGAGGAATTCTTCTCCAGATCAAACTTGCGAACCACAAACGCCACCGTCTTCCCGTCCGGAGAAAGCGCAGGCTCACCGATCCTCTGGATCTTCCAGATCGCCTCGGCGTCCAGCATCTTCTTCTGGGCAAACAAACACGGGCTCACCGCCAGCAACGACAAAGCAAGAATGAAACGCATCAAACCCATTCTAGCCCCCCTTCAGCCCATGCTAAAATCGAACATTACGTAATGATACGGGCATATCGCGGCACCGTGCCGAAGATCGCCTCGTCCTGCTACATCGACCCCAGCGCACAAGTCATCGGCAACGTGTGTATCGGCGAACGCTCAAGCGTCTGGCCGCTGGTCACGATTCGGGGCGATGTGCATCACATCACAATCGGAGAAGAATCGAACGTCCAGGACAACAGTGTCCTCCACGTCGAAGGCCCCGATTTCCCACTCATCATTGGCAACCGCGTCACCGTCGGCCACCAGTGCTGCCTCCACGGCTGCACCATTGAAGACGACGCCCTCATCGGCATCGGAGCCATCGTTCTCAACGGAGCCAAAGTCGGCAAAGGCGCAATCGTCGCCGCCGGCAGCCTCGTCCCCGAAGGCATGGAGATCCCGGCGAACATGCTCGCCATGGGCGTCCCTGCCAAAGTCCGCCGCGAAGTAACCCCCGAAGAATCAGAACGTTTCCGCGTAAATGCCCAGCACTACGTTAAGGCCTGCGCCACTTACCGTGAGGAACCCGCATGATCAAAGCCGTTAAAGGCACCCGCGACATCCTCCCACCGTCCATCTCGGTTTGGAACCACGTCGAACGCATCTCCCGCGAAGTCTTCAACACCTACAACTACCAGGAGATCCGCACCCCCATCTTTGAGGAAACCGCCCTCTTCTCACGCGGAGTCGGCGAAGAAACCGACATCGTCACCAAAGAGATGTACACCTTCAAAGACCGTGACGATTCCAGTCTCACCCTCCGCCCCGAGAATACGGCCAGCGTCATCCGCGCCTACATCGAACACCGTCTCGATCAAATCCCCGGCCTACAGAAGCTCTTCTACATCGGCCCGATGTTCCGCCGCGAGCGTCCCCAAAAAGGGCGCTACCGCCAGTTCTCACAAATCGGCGCCGAAGTCATCGGCAGTGAATCCCCGGCCGTAGACGCAGAAGTCATTGAGATGGTCTGCAACCTCCTCGATTCTTGCGGAGTCACCGGCTACAAGCTGATGCTCAACAGCGTCGGCACGCCCCAATCCCGGCCCGCCTTTGTCGAAGCCATCCGCCAGCAACTCACCCCCGTCATCGATCAACTCAGTCCAGACTCGCAACGCCGCCTCGAAACCAACCCCCTCCGCATCCTCGACTCCAAGGCCCCCGAAGACCAGGCATTCATCGACGCCCTCCCCTCCATTCACGACTATCTCGACGAAGACTCAAAGACCCACTTCGCCCGCGTCCGTGAATACCTGGAAGATCGTGGCATCGCCTACACCATCAACCCGCGCATGGTCCGCGGCCTCGACTACTACACCCGTACCACCTTCGAGATTGTCCACGAAGGTGCCCTCGGTTCCCAGAATTCTGTCCTCGGTGGAGGCCGCTACGACGGCCTCGCTGAAAGCTTGGGCAGCCGCGTTGCCGCACCCGGCATCGGCTTCTCCATTGGTGAAGATCGTCTTGTCATGACGGTCGAAGAAGCCCACCCCGGCAAATACACCCACACCCTCGATCTCTTCATCGCCCCCATGGATGAACCCAGCTTCCGCCACTCCAGCCTCATCGCGCGCGACCTCCGCAACGATGGTCTGGTAGTCGAACTCGCCGCCGCCGGCAAGCTCAAGCGCTCCATGGAACTGGCGAGCAAACTCAACGCCCGCTACGCCCTTCTCGTTGGCGAACAAGAAGTCGCCAACCGTCAATACAGCCTGAAAAACATGGCCACCGGAGAACAAATCTCCGTTCCCAAGGAAGACCTGAAGAAACATATATGTCAGACGCTCTAAAGCTCGATTTTCTCGGTGATCTCAAGCGCACCCACGATTGCGGCACCATCCGCCTCGCCAACGTCGGCGAACGTGTCCTCCTCATGGGCTGGGTCCACCGCCGCCGCGACCTCGGCGCACTCATCTTCATCCACCTGCGAGACCGCGCCGGCGTCACCCAGTGCGTCTTCCGTGTTGAGGAGAACTCTGCCGTCCACGCCCGCGCCGAAGAGATCCGCCCCGAATACGTAGTAGCCGTCGAAGGCATCATCGAGAACCGCAGCGCCGACACGATCAACCCCAACATCCCCACCGGTGAAGTCGAAGTCGTCGTCGACAAGCTCTGGATCCTCAACGAATCCAAGCCTGCCCCCTTCCCGATGGAAGAAGAAGGCAACATCAGCGAAGAAGCCCGCCTCAAGTACCGCTTCGTCGATCTGCGCCGCCCCCGCATGCAGCACAACATTATGCTGCGCTCCAAGATCGCCCTCGAAGCCCGCAAGGCCATGTACGACATGGGCTTCCTTGAAATCGAAACCCCCTTCATGACCAAGTCGACGCCCGAAGGCTCGCGCGACTTCCTCGTCCCCTCCCGCATGTCCCCCGGCAGCTTCTACGCTCTGCCCCAAAGCCCGCAGATCTTCAAGCAACTCCTCATGGTCTCCGGCTTCGACAAGTACTTTCAAATTGTCCGTTGC
>JAPKYY010000841.1 GCA_026394095.1 Acidobacteriota bacterium
GAATACGGGTAGCTGATGCGCCCAACGGCAAGCTGGTGCAGCAGCCATTCGACATCGCGAATCACGGTGATTTCAGCGCGCCTCCAGTGCAGGTCTGCCTGATCGATCCACAGCTTGTAGCGAAACGAATTCAGCAGATACGCCCTCACCCCCGCTGCAGGCCGCGTCTCGATCACATGCGTTGGCCGGCCATCGATACTCTCAAGCCCCAGATACGTAGCGACATGCACCTTCGGCAGCAGTTCCAGATACTGACGCTCGCTGCGCCAGTTGTACCCCGGCCCGGGCTTCTCAAGGTGACTCGCCAGCCGCCTGCGTTCCGCCTCAAGCTCTGCACCGCTCAGTGCCTTGCCGCCGGACTCGGTTCTACGCCAGTACATGGCGCCCGAGACGAGATTAATCTCATAGGACTGCTGGCGCGTAAGTTTCCCTTTGAAAAAAGAACGTTCCTCAGAAGACCAGACATAACCGCGAAGCTTGTCGAGATTGGTCTGATCGATGGTTACGGATTGATCGAGAATCACGTAAGGGTCAGGCTTTGCCCCTTGGGCCGCGAAGAGAAGAAGGCTCTGGCGCCGGTTCATTGCGGGTCCGTCAGAAGTTGAGATTCTGAAGTGAATTTGCGGAACTTCGAGAAGGTGAGTGCTGACACAAACCCAGGCCGTTCGATGCGGTAGCTCTTTGGTGCCCACACGCCATCGTCGAGCCGTTGTGTCCTGAAGGTGAGTGTGGTGCCCGGGTCCATATCGCCACGATTGATCAGCCCGGGAGAGTAGGGCAGCGAGAGGCGCCCGATCAGAATCTGAGTGAGAGCAAATTGGGTTCGTTTTCGAATCTCGCACACCGCTTCAATCCAGTGGCCAGTTTCGCGATCGAGCGTCAGGCGGCATCGCGAATGGGTTAAGAATTCCGCCTGGCGCAGAGGCTGCTCTGGTGGCTTCGAGTCAAGGATGATTGCCGGGCGCCCGTCTACTGTCTTTTCACCTTTGAAGCTGAATTTGTGAGTTGCGGCATAGATTTCGAGGGCCTGCCGTTCTTTGCGCCACGGAGCTTCAGTATCGGAACCTTTCGCTTGACCGAGGTGAATGCGCAGCCGTGTTTGTTCGAGCTTGGAGTCTTCAGGAGAAAGCGGCAAGTCGTTCGCACTCAGTTTGCGAAAGTACATGCCAGGGCCCACCAGATTGATTTCAAAGCTCTGTGATTCACGCAGATGCCGGGAGGCCTGAGTGGTGTCGTGGACTTCAAATACATAGCCCCGAAGCTTTTCAAAATTGAGCTCATCGTGAGTGATCGACAGAGCAAGAAGAGCTTGCCAATCCGGGGATGCGGCGCGGAGGGTTGCGGTAGCGAGGATAGCGCGTCGCGTCATACTCTTTCATTATGAGTATGCCAGTCAGAAATTTGGCCGACCTGCACGGTATCGGTAAGAGCATGTTGAAAGATTTCGAATTGCTCGGCGTGAAGGGCGTTTCGGATCTGGCGCGGCGCGACGGGGATCGCCTCTACCGAACACTGGAAAAGAAAACAGGGTCCCGGCAGGATCCTTGCGTGCTTGATGTCTTCCGGTGTGCCGTTGCTCAAGCGAGGGATGCGCAGTTGCCGCGAGACCAGTGTAACTGGTGGTGGTGGAGCCGCGAGAGGCTGGCCGGGCGTCTTGCTCCGGCTCGCCCGAAGGCCGGGATTCGGTAAATTATCGGGATGCTCAAGCTGGGTCGGTACGAGCTATCAAGCTAAATCGAGGCCTTGATTGCTGGCTGGGGTGGACTTCAATGTAAAGGTCGGTAGGACGACGTCCGATTCCTCCTTCATGTGGCGCGCGTTTTCCCTAGGACGATTGATTGTTGCTGGCCTGATGCTGGTGGCGGGGCTGTTGGTGATGGCTTTCACAGCTGTGAACAACGCGCTGAATTACACCGAAGTTGAGGGGACGGTGCACAGGGTAGAGAAGCTTTGCCGGCCGAAAGGTGCGCCGCTAGAGAGTGCGGTGCCGTGTCGTGATTTTGAAGCCTCGGCTTCAGGGAAAAAGGTGATTCGAAACACGGTGGTTTATTTGCGTTACCGCTCGCCGGCGGATGGGCGAGAGTATGATCACTTTGTTCGAGTTGTTGGCGGGGAAAAGGCGGTGGAAGCGGTGCGGTTGCGATCCGGGGACCGGTGGATGATTTTGGCCCATCATAAAGAGCCACTTCGAGTGAAGCCGGATTGATTTGGGAAGGGCTTTGGGTGAGATCAGGAGTTTCAGTTCAAAGCTGAATTAACGGCAGTTTATCGGTATAGGTCGATTGCTATTTGTGCCGTTAAAGTTCCGTTATTGCGAGGGTGTTGGGATGTTGGTTGTGGCGGGCGCTATAGTCTTGTTGAGATCTTAGTTTATGGATAAAACTCGACTTTCAAAGAAGGGGCAAGTGGTTGTGCCGAAGCGGATCCGGGCTGCTCATATCTGGTCTGCCGGGATGGAGTTTGCGGTAGTGGCAAGAGAAGGTGGGATTCTGCTCAAGCCTCTTCTGGCACTGTTTCCGCGGACTTGTCTTGCAGGGGTAGCTGGGTCAGCCGGGTATCAGGGCAAGGCGAAGTCCATTCACGAGATGCACGCGGGGATCGCGCGTAAGGCGAGGGAGCGTCACGATCGCAGTCGATCTTGATGCTGGTGTTTGGCTGCTGGATCAGAGGGGCTTGGGATGTGGCGGCCGATTTCGATTGCGGTTTCGATCCATTCTTCGATGATGGTTTCGAGGTTTGAGACGGCTTCCTGGCGGGTGGGGCCATCGGCGCAGCATCCGGGGAGTTCTGGGGCTTCGGCGATGAAGGCGTTGTCGGGTTGGCTCCAGTAGATTTCTACTTTGTGTTTGGTCATTTTCTCAAGCAGCGGGTAGGGGCATTTTGATTTCAGTTCATCCAGAAATCGGCTGACATGCCGAAAAACTGGCTGAGACGTAATGCGGTGTCTGCCGTGATGTTTCGCTTGCCAGCCAGAAGTTGGTAGAGGCGGTTGGGTGGGACTTCGAGAAGGTCGGCCAGTTTTTTGGCGGAGATATCGATTGCTTCCAGTTCGTCTGCGAGGATTTCTCCGGGGTGGATGGGTGTGCGTGCCATGGTCTTTCCTTTCGGTCTAGTGATAATCCACAATTTCTACATTTGATGGATCAAGTTCGTCTTTGGCCCAGGTAAAGCAGATGCGCCATTGGTCATTGATCCGAATGGAGGAATTTCCTTTGCGGTTGTCCTTCATGCTATCCCAGGATCCTGCGCAGATTACAGTATTGCGCTTGTTGCGAATAATTCGAATGTGCATGGTACGCTGAAGGCATGGTGCATGAAGCTGTTTCGATTCGCTTGAAGGATGCTGAGAAGCTTCAGGATGTGGGGCGGTTGTTGGGGCGTGGCCGTGCGAAACTGTCGGGGCCCAAGGGCGAGAATGTGAGCATTCCAGAGCCACTTTACTCGCTGCTCAAGGACGCGGTTCGCAACCTGGCTCAGGGGCGATCTCTTTTACTGATTCCGGAAGAGAAGCAGCTCACTACACAA
>JAPKYY010000535.1 GCA_026394095.1 Acidobacteriota bacterium
ATCGGCTTTGACGGCAAGAACAAACGAAAGCTCACCACAGAAGCAGGCACCCACACCATCTCGATGAGCCCAACGGCCGAGTTCTACACCGACAACTACTCCGCCATTGACAGCCCTACCCGCCAAACCCTCCACACCGCCGACGGCCAGCAAATCGAGCAGCTCAAAGCGGCAGACCGCCGCGCCATTGAAGAAAACGATATCCTCCCCACCGAATTCACCAGCTTCAAGGTCAAAGACGGAGCCACCCTCTACGCCCGTCTCATCAAACCAAAGAACTTCGACCCCACAAAGAAGTACCCGGCCATCGTCATGGTCTACGGAGGCCCGCACGCGCAAACCATCCGCAACGCCTGGTCCGGCGGTGCCAATCTCGATCAGGTCCTCGCGCACAAAGGCTTCGTCATCTGGCAGGTCGACAACCGAGGCTCCGGCG
Source organism: Acidobacteriota bacterium (assembly GCA_026394095.1). Taxonomy (GTDB): domain Bacteria; phylum Acidobacteriota; class Terriglobia; order Bryobacterales; family Bryobacteraceae; genus Bryobacter. The sequence continues at coordinate 437 of JAPKYY010000535.1, forward strand.
GCCGCGGCCACCTCTGGGAATCGAAGCTCTACCGGAAGTTCGGCGAAATCGAAGTGCAAGACCAAAAGGCTGGCGTCGAACACCTTGTCTCACTCGGCTTCGTCGACCCCGCCCGCATCGGCATGTCCGGCTGGAGCTACGGCGGCTACATGACCCTCAACACCATGCTCACCGAACCCAAGCTCATCAAGGCCGGCATCAGCGGCGCACCCGTCACCAACTGGCTCCTCTACGACACCATCTACACCGAGCGTTACCTCGGCACCCCGCAAGAAAACGAAAAAGGCTACCGCGATTCATCCCCGGTCCACAAAGCCAAAAACCTCGAAGGCAAGCTCATGCTTGTCCACAACATTGGCGACGATAATGTTTTATTCCAGAACATGCTCCAGATGACCGACGCCCTGCAAAAGGCCGGCAAGCATTTCGAACTCCAGATCTATCCGCAGAAGTCACACGGCGTCAGCGGCCCGGCCCGTTTCCACTTGAACGAAGAAATGGTCCACTTCTTCGAGCGTCACCTTGGTCAATAAATACAAGTACCCCATCTTCGCCATCTGGGCGATTCTGGTAGTCTTTTATGTCCGCTACAAGGCCCCCATCATCTGGCAGGCCGACTGGACCCACGACGATCTCATGAACTGCTACCGCGCCATGGAAACTCCCTGGCGCAAGATGGTCATGGATACTCTCATGTTCTGGCGGCCTTCCGATCTTTTCCGCCCCATCGGTGAGATATTCTACAAGCTCTTGTGGGAGCAGATCGGCTTCACCGCTCTTCCCTGGCGGCTGACCATTGGTGCCGTCCTCATTGGCAACGCCTTCATCCTCGGCCACCTGGCCAGCCGCCTCAGCGGCAGCATGTCAGTCGGCCTCGCAGCCACCGCCATCGCCAGCTTCCATTCCCTCTGGTCCCACCTCTACCTCAACACCGGCACCGTCTACGAAATCTTCGCCTACACTTTTGTCTACGCAGGTCTCGCTTACTACGTCGAATTCGGCGACCCCTACCTCACCACTATCATCCTGATCCTCGGCCTCAACTCAAAAGAAAGCGCAATTGTCCTCCCGGTCCTAGTTGTCCTCTACGATTGGATCTGGAACAAGCGCACCCCCTGGGTCTTCTGCGGCCTCGCCGGCGCGGTCTGCCTCGCCTTCATCTTCGGCCGCATCTATGGCCCTGGCGGCCTCTCAACCATCGGCAGCTACAAGCCGGTCTACTCTCTAACAACCTATCTCGAAAGGTTCCGAGGCTACTTCGGCCCCCTCATCCTCTGGAAACAAATCCCCTATTGGGCGCTACCTCTAGCGGCACTGCCGCTACTATTCCGCAACAAACAAGCTGTCTTCTCCGTCCTCTTGTTCCCCATCGCCATCCTCCCCTTGGCGTTTGTGCCCGACCGAGGCCTCGAAGGAGTCTACATCGCCTGCGCCGCCCTGCCCTTGGCTCTGTCCTCCACTTTGCTACTAATTCCCAGGGAATCATGGCGCCTCGCAGCTGCCGCACTCCTTTTCCTGGGCACTGCATTCTGGATGCCAGGAGCCTACTCAATGGAAGGTTGGGATCGCGAACAACATGAAATTCGCGCCTTTCATGAAAGCTTGAAACAACTAGCCCCAACCCTACCCAGCTCTGCGCAAATCCGCTTCGTCAGTGAACCCTTTAACGAAGACGTCCCCTGGGCCAGCACCTTCGCAACGCGTCTTCTTTACAACGATCCTACGCTTCTGATCATCAGC
>JAPKYY010000490.1 GCA_026394095.1 Acidobacteriota bacterium
TCGAGAGCCTCGGCATCGATGCGCAGTTCGGGATAAGCGAGCGGAGAGTAGTCTACTGTTGCACCGCGCCTGCGGGCAAATTCGCGAATGCCGTTCACCGAGTTGTGATTGTCGAAAGTGGCGAGAAATCTGCTGCCGGAGGTAAAGGGAAAGGATTCGCCACAAAGCTTGAGCGCCCCCGATGCGTTGAGGGTGAAGACGAGATGGTAGTTGTTCTGGGCCTTGAAATAGTCGAGTGTGGTGCGGCGGGTTCGCTCGACGAGATCGGTCATGGCGATCGAAGATGGGTTGGCCGAATGAGGGTTACCGAATACGTTGTGGCGCAGCAGATCGAGGTGCTTTGAGACTTGAGAATCAGCGTAGAGGGCAGCGCCGGTGTAGTCGACATAAACCTGGCTCGACTGGTCGAGACGGCCGTATTCCGATTGCCGTAGCTGGTCGAGAATTTGAGTTTGTTCGTATTGCGGATAACGACTGAGGAAGGCCGCAATTCGTGGGTCAGCGTTCACCTTTCCAGTATCCCCTGCATTGTGTTGACTCACGCAAAGTGATAGAAATTGTAGGGTGAAATGGCCAATTCTCGTTCTGGTTTCCAGTTGCGCGCTGGCGCAAAGAGCTCCCTTGTTCAAGGACGAAATTCTGCCTGTGCTCGAAAAAAGCTGCGTCGGCTGTCATAGCCCTGAGAAGAAGATGGGCGGCCTGGATCTGTCTACCTTTGCCGGGCTGATGGCGGGTGGTGCCAGCGGGCCGGCTGTGGCCCCAGGTAAGCCAGAACGAAGCTTGCTATGGATGTTGATTGATTCGGGCCGTATGCCAATGGGCGGCAAGTTGGGGCCAGCGAATAAGCAATTGATTCGGGCTTATCTCGAACATGGCCGCTTCCCGCAGAACGAGATCGATCAGGCTCAGCAGGCGCGCGAGTCGGCTCGCATTACGCCGGAGGCCAGGCGATGGTGGTCATTTCAGGTTCCGGTGAAGGCGGCGGTACCTGAAGTGAAGCGGCGCGATCTGGTGCGAAGCCCCATAGACGCTTTTGTTGAGGCCAGGCTCGAAGCCAGGGGCTGGACGATGCAGGGCGAAGCTGCCAAGGTGAATCAGCTGAGGCGCTTATACTTTGATCTCACCGGGCTTGCTCCGACAGCGAGCCAGGCAAAGGCGTTTCTGGAAGATCGCTCGCCAAACGCTTACGAGAAGTTGGTAGATCGTCTGCTCGCTTCAGAACATTATGGCGAACACTGGGGCAGGCACTGGCTGGATCTGGCCGGCTATTCCGATACAAGGGGTGATGCAGGGGATGGCGAACGTGAGGCCTTGTGGAAATATCGCGACTATGTGATTCGCGCATTCAATTCGAACAAGCCAGTGAATCGCTTTTTGCTCGAGCAGTTTGCGGGCGATCAATTGGTCAACTTCAAGCCTGGCTCGACGCCAACACCACAGCAGCTTGAGCCAATCACCGCAACTGGATTTTTGCGCACAGTCGCAGACATTACCGACAACCAGACCATCTACGAAGTAGACAAATATTTCGATGCCCTGCAAAAGACAGTTGAGACCAGCCTCTCCACAGTGATGGGCCTGTCCGTGGGCTGCGCACGGTGCCACGATCATAAATTTGACCCTCTCTTGCAGCGGGATTACTACAAACTGACTGCTGTCTACCAGTCGGTTTGGGACCCGGAAAACTGGCTGGCAGCAAACCTGGGCTTTGGCCCCTGGCCGAGCCGCATGGTGCTGGACATGCCCCAGGCACAGCGTGATGCCTGGATTGCCGATGTCACCAGCAACGATGCCAAGACGATTCGACGGCTGGAGGATTTGCTCGAAGCTTCTTATCAGCGCTTTCGCGCGGAGTTGCGGATGGGGCGCGAACTGAGCCAGGCTCGCCGGCTTGAGTTGCGTAAGTTGATCGAAGACGACCCGGATCTGGAAGTAGACCGAAGCGCTCCTAAAGACGTGATGACCGACCTTGAGATGGACGAGAAGTTTCCCGAGCTCAAGCAGTGGAAAGACGAAGTCATCAACAAAAAGGCTGCGCGGAGGAAAAAGCAGAGTGCCGTCGAGCCAAACTACATCGAAGCAGCGTGGGATGTGTCCAAAACACCATCACCCACATATGTTTTAACTCGCGGAAATTATCTGGCTCCTGGGGCGAAGGTAGAACCGGGGCTGCCTGCTGTTCTCGACAAC
>JAPKYY010000573.1 GCA_026394095.1 Acidobacteriota bacterium
GGCCGCCGCATCGTCATGCTGCTCCGCTACCAGTTCTAAAGAGCCGTAAAGTGGCGCTGGCCTTAAGGCCAGCGCTGACTTCCGTGCAGCACAGCGATCAATTCGATTCCGCCGCGCCTGATCCGGTAAACCAGAAAATAGGGTGTCCGAGGTACCACCAATTCACGAGTCCCCGCCAATCTACCTGCACGCCCCATCTCTGGCTGTGTCTTCAATAAGTCCACGGATTCAAAAATCCGCTGAACAACAGAATCGGCGGCAGCCTCAGAATCATTGGCAATAAAGTTCCACAAGCCCTCTAACTGCAATAGAGCCTTGGGCGACCAGATCTCCTTCATCGAAGGGCCTTGCGGGGACCCTTCTTGCTCCAGGTCTTGGCAAGCTTCCTTACCTCATCCCCATCCACACCTTCGCCCTTTTCCAGTTCGGAAATCCCAGCCTGAATCTCACCAATCTGCCAGCTCTCGAGCTCAATAAATGCCGCTAGGGCCTCTGCCGCGAGAAACGACTTTGACCTCTGAGTCTGCGCTGCCAGCAACTCAAGCTTTTTCTTGGTCTCCGAGTCAATGCGAATGGAAAGCGTCTCTGTGCTCATTTGTATACATTGTCTCACAACGTATACAAATGCCTACCTCAGCCACCAATCGCCCCCTGCTGCGGCAGCGCGTCCAGCGGCAATCCCGCCTTCCACACCGATACCTGAAACTTAACCGGCTGCTGCGTTCCAATCGATCGCTGCGCAATCCGCATCTCAAACAGATGATGAAACGCCGCCTTCACTTGCGTCCCATCATGCGCCCCGCTCTCAAACGTCGCACTCAGCGGCAGCGTTACATCGGTTGAGTTGAATTGCAACCGCAACTCCGCCCCCCGCAACGTATCCTCGCAACCCTTCACAAAATCAATCCTCACAAACAACCACGCGCCATCAGACCCGTAATGCAACTCCTGGATCAAAAACTTCTGTCCATGCATTGCCCCCTGCCTCTGGTCGATCGAATAAGACCCCGCCCCCATCCACTCAAAGTAACTCGACACCTCGCCATCAATCACCGGCTGAATCGGTCCCCGCGGCGTCTGGTGATTGGCCTTCACATCCATCTTCAAAATCGGCCGCGACAACTCCTCGGGCGGATTCAGGCTGAGGGCCCGATACACATTCGCCAAATGCTCGCGGTAGAGACGATCAAAGTCCGCGCGGTTCGCCGAAGAATGCTCCGGCCCATACCACCAGTTCCAATCGCTACCTTCAGCAATCAGCAACTCTTCAAACGCGAGTGCCCGGTCCTCTTCTCGAACCTGGTCCTTCACCCGGTCATAGGTCTCACGGGCATGCAGCAAATACTCCCAGGCCTTGTTGTCTTCCTCGGCACCAATCCAGATATCGAAATTCGCACTGATCCACGAAGCCGGAAATATCTTGTCGATCTTCTCTGCCGGCACCTTCGCAATCGCCTCCGATACCGTCAGTGCCTCCATGTTCTTGTCCCGCTCGATCTGCGCGTAGAGCTCCTTCAAAAAAGGCCGCCCCGACAATTCAAAGTACTCCCAGGCATTCTCGCCATCTAGAATAATCGGCACCAGCGCATCCCGCCCAGCCCGCAAAATGGGAGCACAATTCGCCCGAATCGCGTTCAGAAAATGATCCGCAGCCTCGCGTGCTCCCATACGGGAATAGACAAAGCCAATCAGGTCGCTCAGCGTATGATCGCGAAAGAGCCCGTGCATCTCATGCCCGTCTTGCTTCCACAAATAAGGCCGGTAAGTCACGTCAGGAGTCGCCGCCTGATTCACCGTCCGGGCCAGCACACCATTGTCGGTAGCAAACCACTTGAAACCCGTCTCGGCTGCCAGATGCAACGCCTCATCAGACACCGAGCCCTCGCTTGGCCACAACCCCACCGGCGCACGCCCAAACTCCCGGGTCATATAATCGCGAGACCGCTCAAGCTGAATCCGTGCATCTCCCGGATAGCGAAACCGAGGAGGTAGCGGCACATAAGGGTGCGCAATCTCAGCCACATTCGTATCGCAAACTAGCGGCAAGATCGGATGATAAAACGGTGTCGCCGAGATCTCGATCTGCCCCGTCGTTGAGAAGTCGCGATACACCTGCGCCACCATCCCAAGCTTCTCAAGCTGTTTGGCAGCCAGCATCGCCTGATCCCCTGGCGAATAATCCCGCTCCCGCTTCACCAGATCCCGAAGCTCAGCGTCGCTAGCGAAAAACTCCTCATCAAACCACGCCAGTTGCGACAGCACCTGCAAGTCCCGAATCGCCGCATCATTGAAGGCACGAAGCCCACGCTGCGGATTCTCATCCACCGCCATCCACGCTTCATACAACTCTGCATAACGCGGATAGCGGTAAATCATCCGCTGCACATTCGCCTGAAAGAAATACCGCAAGATAAACTCGCGCTCCCCATCAGACAAACTAGACGTATCTTTGTTGGCACACCGCAAGAAGGGGTCTACAGCCACCCCGCGCGCATACTCATCCAGTTGCACCAGCATCGAAGGCACGAGGTTAAA
>JAPKYY010000014.1 GCA_026394095.1 Acidobacteriota bacterium
TTGCGCGGCCGCCGCCGTTCTGATCCTTGCCTTGACTCCCCTGGCTGCAAAAAAAGCCTCCGATGCCGCCTCAAAGTTCAAAGAAAAGCTCAACAAGCAACAGCAGGTCGAACACGCCCTGAGCCGCCTCAGCTTCGGCCCCCGCCCTGGTGACCTCGAAGCCGTCCAAAAACTCGGCCTCAAAAAGTGGATCGATCAGCAACTCAATCCACAGTCGATTCCCGAGAATCCCGCTCTCGAAGCGACGCTAGCCAAAATGCCTACCCTCGCTATGTCAACTGAGGCTCTCGTCCTCAATTACCCCACCCCCCAGGTGCTCACCGCCGTAGCCACCGGCCGCATGAAGATGCCCGAAGACCCGCAACTTAAAGAGGTTTACGAACGCCTCAGCCAGCGCTACAAAGCCCGCATCGAACGTAAGAAGACCAAGGACGAAGAAGGAGAGGAAGCAGCCCAGAAGGGCATCGAAGACCGCCTCCGCCGCCGCGTTGGTGCCATGAGCACCGAAGAACGCAGCGAGGCCTTACGCAAGCTCGCCCCACAGCAGGCCGTAGCCAGCGAACTCACTGAAGCCAAGATCTATCGCGCCGTCCTGAGCGAACGTCAGCTCAACGAAGTTCTCGCCGATTTCTGGTTCAACCACTTCAACGTCTTTCTCGACAAGGGCGCCGACAAGTGGCTCACCACGGCCTACGAGCGCGACGCCATCCGCCCGCACGTCCTCGGCCGCTTTAGCGACATGGTGAGGGCTACCGCTCAAAGCCCCGCTATGCTCTTCTACCTCGATAACTGGACCAGCATCGCGCCCGCAGCCGTCAGAGCCAGGGCCCGCGCCCGCGGTATCAACGAAAACTACGCCCGCGAACTGATGGAACTCCACACCCTTGGCGTCGATGGCGGCTATACGCAGAAAGACGTTCAGGAGGTTGCCCGCTGCTTCACTGGCTGGACGATTGACGAGCCCAACCGGGGCGGCAAATTCCGCTTCGCCGAGCGTGCGCATGACAAGGGGGAAAAGGTTGTCCTCGGCGTCACCATCCCGGCCGGCGGCGGCATCGAAGACGGCCTCAAGGTAATCGAGATCCTGAGTGCACATCCATCCACTGCCAAATTCATCTCCCGCAAGCTTGCCCAGCGTTTTGTCGCCGACGAGCCGCCTTCAGCATTAATCGACCGCATGGCCACCACCTATCAAAAAACCAGCGGCGATCTCAAGGCTGTCATGAAGACCATGCTTTCCAGCCCCGAATTCATGAGTGCGGGAGCCTACAAATCCAAGATGAAGAGCCCGCTGGAGATGGTAGCCGGGGCGCTTCGCGCCACCGGTGCAACGCTCACCAACACCTTGCCCGCAGCTCAGGCCATCGCCCAGATGGGCCAACCCCTCTATCGCAAGCAGGAACCCACCGGCTATTCCAATAACGGAGAAGAATGGCTCAACTCCGCCGGACTGCTTGCTCGCATTAACTTCTCGGTTGCCCTCAGCGAAAACAAGCTGCAAGGCATCCGCATCGACAAAGACAAGTTCTCAACTATGGCCAAAAACATGGGCGCGCCCGAATGGCAGCGCCGCTAGGAGCAATCAAATGGCAACCAGACGTGCATTCCTGAAAAACTCGGGGCTGGCTATCTTTGGTATCGGCGCCTCTCCTGTCTGGCTCGAACGAGCCGTCGCCGCCAGCACTAACAAAAAGATCCTGGTGGCTATTCTCCAGCGTGGTGCTGCTGACGGCCTCAATATCGTCGTCCCGCATGCTGAGAAAGCTTATTACGCAGGCCGCCCCGGTATCGCGATCCCCCAACCCGGCAGCAGCGAAGGCGCAAGCCTTGACCTTGACGGTTTCTTTGGCCTCAACCCCAATCTCAAATCGTTGCTGCCTATCTTCAACGACAAGAAACTCGCCATCATCGAAGCCTGCGGCAGCCCAGACCCTACCCGAAGCCACTTCGACGCCCAGGACTACATGGAGAGCGGCACCCCGGGCCTGAAGTCCACTCGAGACGGCTGGCTGAACCGCACGATGATCGACGACAAAACCAAGTCGCCAATACGCGCAGTCTCGCTCGGGCCTGTGCTTGCCCGCACCCTCCGTGGCCCGCAACCGGCTGTTGCCATGAACAGCGTTAAGGACTTCCAGGTGCGCGACAAGATGGCTGGCGACGACTACATGTCGCGCTACGCCGCCTCGGTTGATACCCAGCTCAAAGGCACCGGCAAGGATACCTTTGAAGCTATCCGCCTGCTTGAAGCTCTTCGCAAGGTAGAATACGTCCCTGCCAATGGCGCTGTCTACCCCAGTGGGCGATTAGGCTCAAGCCTCAAACAGATCGCCCAGATGATCAAGGCCAATGCCGGCCTTGAAGTGGCCTTTGCCGATCTCGGTGGTTGGGATCATCACGTCAACGAAGTTGGTGCCACCCCCTTCATTGGCCCACTTGCGAACCTGCTGCGAGAATTCGGTGACAGCCTCGCCGCCTTCTATCAGGACATGGGCCCGCGCATGGACGATATCGTTGTCACTACGATGAGTGAATTCGGCCGCACCGCCCGCGAGAATGGCAACCGGGGTACAGACCACGGCCACGCCAATGTCATGTTCACCCTGGGGGGCGCAGTGGCAGGCGGCAAGATCTATGGCAAATGGCCCGGCCTTGAGCGCGAGCAGCTCTATGAGGGTCGCGATCTTGCCGTCACTACTGACTTCCGTGAAGTGCTGGGTGAAGTCGTTAGCGGCCACCTTGGCCAGCACGATCTTGCTCGAGTCTTCCCGGGATTTAGCCCCAAAGGCCCGCTAGGCCTCTTTGCCGCAAACGCCTCTTAAGTTCACATGCAGGTTCCGTGTATTCCGGCCCGGCCGCGAGAGCTGAGGTCGCCACAACAAGAGCCCGGTTAGAGCGTTGAAGTGAAGCTGCTCGACAAACCCGAGCCAACCTTCCTTGCGCTGGTAGTGCCTGCGCAACATGCCAGCCCCGGCATCGACATAAGCCTGCCGGGCATCACCATAATCGACCCGGTTAGCCCAATCACCACCGCATAGAGTCCCAGCAAAAATTGCCAAAACCAGATGAAGCCGAAACAGATTCTTGCGCACTAGAGACCAGGCTAATCCAGGACCAAGTGGAAAACCGATGATTTAGCGATCAGTGGAAATTGCGCCCTTGCTGCGGTACTTACAGGTGAAGAGGATGCCCACTGCAACTAGGGCCCAGGTGGATGGTTCAGGAACGGTAGAACCAGACTCCTGTGCGGTCAATTCCACACGATAATTGTCCAGCCAGTCTACTGCTGCTGCAGGCTCGCACTGTACCCTGGCATTGCATGTCCCGGATTGTTCTACGCGGTAGCCGAAGGTAATGGTGGATCCGGTGCTGCTGAAGTTGGGCTTAAGGGCCGGGTCTTGAAAGTTCACCCAGTTGGATGCACTTGTGTAATCCCAGTTGAAAGTTCCGAAATTGCCGTTAATCGTTGGGCTCAGGCTGACTGAGAGTACAGAAAAGGCCAGAGAATCCTGGAGAATGACGGGCCTCCAGGCGAGGGCAACAGAATTAGTGAATCCGAGGCTCGTGAAATTGCGGAGGTCCATTGAAAAGCGGAGTGTGTCCAGCGGCCCGTCTGTTGCTGGATTCCAGGTGAAGTCGCTACGAAATCGGGCAACTCTTGCGGTGCTGTTTTGTCCTGGCGCCAAAAAGCCGACGTTCCAGACCACGCGTTGGAAGTCGCCGGGATTGCCTGTGGTATTACCCTGGGTAAACTTCATATCGCCGGTGCCGATTTGGGTCAGAATGGTCGATTGCCAGTCGGCCTGATTGAAAGTACCGTCGTTGTAGATGGTGGTTGCGAAGGCTGGGATCGCCAGAGCAAAGTAGATTGCAAAAAATGTCTTGTTCATAAAGGGATGCCTCTATAAGCAAGCAGTGCGATTACCGGAGAAACCAGACCATTGTTTTGAGTCAGAAAGTACTGGAACCGAGGTTCTATCTAAGCAGGCAGCTCATAGAGTCTGGAGGAAAAGACAGTTTTCTCGTGCAGATCTGCCGCAACACCTTTACTCGTGATGGGTGCGATATTCAGCCACCAGACTCAACTTAATCTACCGAAACACGAGTGCCGCGCGACTGCTCTGGCCGCGTCAGTTTTTCGATTCTGTGGTCCAGCAACTCGCGCAATCCCTTCAATACTTCAACGCTTGCATTGCGAAAGTGCTGCGAGACACCTTCGGGCACATCGAGCGCCTGCTTCACCACGCGTGAAAGTTCCGGCCCCGCACCACCACACACACACTGGCCGCAGCCCTTTTCAGCAACAGGTTCAGACATGATTTACTCCTGACATAGATTATCGCCCGGCCCTAGCCGGCAGCTTCGAGCTCTACCCGCAGATAGCCCTCATCCAGCCGGGCCCGCGTTGGCGTCAGCCCGACCATCGTCGCAGGCAAACCGATATGACGCCGCAACGAGCCAATCTCCACAACGAGTTCGTCATTCTTCTTGAAGAGCCCAATCTCGCCCTTCTGCGCAAACGGCATGTGCAACTTCACAACATAGCGCGCCTCGCCGGTCTTCTCAAAGGTGTAGCTGCGTTCGGTGCGCAACGCAAGAGAAGGATCTTCATCCACCCCGTAAGCGGCTTGCGCCAAACGGTCCAGTCTTTCAATGCCGACAACCTCTTCGGTAAACAATGGCACCTGGCGGATCTTCAGCGGCTGAAAGTAGCTTTCAATCTCACCGAGCACCCGCTGCTGCGATTCGCGCCAGCCGGCAAAAAAGTCACCGCCACCCACGCCTTCAGGCATTACACGATTCACGATAATGTCGTCCACTGTCATCCCGTGCAGCGCAAAGTAAACAAAAGCCCGCTGGGTCTCACGCATCACCATTTGTTCCGGGTTGGTCACCAGGCGCACCGATGTTACGGCCGGGTCTTCCAGCACCTGATCTACGCCCTCCAGGCGATGGAAGAGATCGAGAATATTTCCAAAATAAGAGTCTGAAGGCAGCTCAACAGGTGAGATCCGGTTTGCAATCGGCCGCACTGCCTTAAAGAGATTACGCTGCATCGGAAAGACATGCTTCATGTACCAGTCGAGCGTTCTGGGCATTGATATGAAGCGAATGCTCTCGGCAGTCGGGGCGCAATCCAGAACAATCACGTCGTACTTGCCTTCCTTGCGGTAGAGATTCACATACATCAACGCACTGATCTCTTCCATCCCCGGGAAAATCGCCAGCTCTTCAGCCTCCACCCCGCTTAGGCCGGTAGTGCGCAACACGCTGGTGATGTACTGTGCAATCTCGCCCCAGTAACGCTTCACTTCTTTTTGGATTTTCAGCTCAAAGATGTCGAGATTCGGCCGCATGGTAAGTGGCTCAGAAGTGCTGCCATGAAATAGATCTCCAGGCAGGCCGAAAGAGTCGCCTAACGAGTGAGCCGGGTCGACGCTCATCACCAGCGTCCTGTAGCCTCTTTGAGCGAGACGTAAGCCGGTAGCAGCCGACAAAGACGTTTTGCCTGTACCGCCTTTACCCGAATAGAGAAGAATTCGCATGCACCAATTGGATGCACGCTAGAGGCTGAGTGGTGGAAGATCTAATACAAGCTCAGGGCTGAATCGTGATTGTTGCAGGAGCCTTTAGTGTAAAGGTGAGCGGGGTTTCGGCAGCAAAAGCAGCTGGGTCCCCGCGAGTGGCCAATGCCGTTCCTGTGCCTGCCGCTCCACCCGCACCGGCGCCAATGGCAGCACCTTTGCCCCCGCCTACAATCGCTCCAATCGCCGCTCCTGCGCCAGTCATGATGCCGCCCCGCACCACATCGCGTTTCACCGTTCCTTTTGCCGTGGCGCCCAGAGTGTTGGTCTCAATCGGCACCGGGCCAGCCTTGAGCTGAATCGATTTCAGAGCGATGCTGATGGATGCCCTACCCTTTACGCGGCCACCCGGATCGCTCGAACGTACAACGCCTGTAGCCATGGCTCCCGCAGGAATGAGCTGGACTCCTTCCATTTGTACAGGCTCCATCAAAGAGGCCTCAAATGTAGAACCTGCTTCGGCGGTCTTCGTCGTGAGGGCGTTGGTGGTTCGTACGCGAATTGTCGTGCCTGCCGGCAATACATATTCTTTGGCCCGCTGAACTACTGGTGCTTCGCCCCTGGCCGCGGCCACTTCCTTACGCGCATCCTGAACTTGCTTCTCCAACTGAGCGAGTCGCTGTTCCGGGGAGGATTTCGTCCGGATCTGTTGGATCTCCATTTCGATATCGTTCAACTTCTTCTCGGCTTCGGCAAGATCTGATTTCTTCTGGCTGCAAGCGGAAATCGCAAACAATGCGGAGGATACCATCGCAAGCATTCTCTTGTTCATAAACAAACGCTACCACTAAGGCTCTCAAATCAGTTGCGCGCATAATGAGAGATCAGGAGCGAGGAGCAGGTGTATGAAGATATTGTCCATTTTAAAGTTCGCGCCCTCGCTTCTTATGGTGAATCTGGCTCTTGCGCAGACCTCAAGGTCTGGCCCGATTGCGACGCCCGGCATCTACGCCAATCACACGAAAGTGGCTGCCGCACTGGCTAAAGGCGGGCTGTTGTTTGAAAATCCAGACACTCCTGCAGCGATAAAGGTCTCCGGTGTTTACCGCGATAAAGCCGGAGCGATTGAGCGGAACGAGCAGCAAACTTCGATCCTCTACATCTCCAGCGGCGAGGCCACACTCATCGCCGGTGACGGACAGACTTTTCGGCTCACCAAAGGCGACATGGTGGTGATTCCTGCAGGGGTCCCGCATCGGTTTAGCGAGGTCCCGAAGTCGATCAGTTACCACCTGATCAAATTGAGCGCCCCGCCGGGCGGCACTGGCGCGTTGACCCATATCGGCCACGACAAGGTTGCAAATGCGCTAGATAGTAAGGGGGAGATTTTCTCCGCCCCAAAATTGAGACTCTCAGGCGGCTATCGCACAGGCCCCGATCAGCCGGCCAGCTACAACCCTGATCCGGAAATCCATCCCGCTGCCATCGACATTTTCTACTGCATTGACGGTGCCGCGACGATCGTCACCGGTGGCAAGTTTGTAGGAATGAAACAGAGCGGGCGCAATCGCATGGCTGGTGCGAGAGTGGAGCAGGGGCGCTCC
>JAPKYY010000324.1 GCA_026394095.1 Acidobacteriota bacterium
ACCCAAGCCGAACTCGACGAGATCCTCAGCCCCGAGATCGCAGCCAGGTACCGCATCTTCAACCACGATGCCAAGATCCTCTCAGACCACCGTTACCTCGGCGAAACAAAATCCGGCATCCCCGTCCACGTCGCCGAAGCCTTCGTCTCGGCCGACCTCCGCATCACCCTCGGCTTCATCGAACCCCACCTGATGCTAGGCTATTCCGGCGGCCGCAAACTGATCGCCCCCGGCCTCGCCGCCCAGGAGACCATCAAGGTCATCCACAGTCCAAGATTCATGCGCGACACGCGCTCCATCGAAGGCTCGATCAACGACAACCCCCTCCACAAAGAGCTGCAAGAGATCGCCCGCATGGCCGGCCACACCTTCATGCTCGACGTAGCCCTCACCCGCAAACGAGAAATCGCCGGAGTCTTCGCTGGCCACCCAGAGCAAGCCCACGCCGCCGGTGTCGAATTCGTCAGCCGCGTCATGCTGGAAAAACTCGACCAGCCCGTAGACGCCGTAGTCACCACCTGCGCCGGATACCCGCTAGACCTCACTCTCTATCAAGCTGTAAAGGGCGTAACAGCCGCCTCCCACATCGTCCGCGAAGGAGGCAAAATCCTCATCTGCGCCGAGTGCACAGAAGGCGCCGGAGCCCCCGAATTCCGCGAAATGATCAAGCGCTTCAACTCCCCCAAAGGCTTCCTCGACGCCGTCAAAGACGCCCCGGTAACGGTAGACCAATGGCAGCTAGAGAAATTGGCCCTGGTCCTCGAGTCCAAGCAAGTAGTCTTCCTCGCCCCCGGCGTCCCCTCTGAGTATCATCCCAACATGTGGGGCCCCGTCTTCAGCGACTTCAACCCCGCCATGGCCAGCCTCATCGAAGGCCTCGACAAAGGCTCAGAGATAGCCGTAATCCCGGAAGGCCCCTACGTCCTCGCCCGCGTAGTCTAGAACTGCTATCCTCGGGGTTTCCGCCCCTCGCGTCCACTTTCCACAACGAGGTACCCGTGCGAATAGTGTTGCTATTACTCACTCTTCTAGTGTTCGATGCTGAAGCCCAAACCCTTTTCGGCCGCGAAGCCAACACCGGTCAATTCTCAGCCGAAATCCTTTTCTTCCAGCGCTCACCCGACACGGCTCTTTATTTCAAACGCGATTCCCTGCTTTATTTCCGTGGCATCGAAATACAAATCGAAAACGTCTCTCCCCAAGCCACCCCTGCACTGGCAGACCCCCTCCCCACCACCTACAACTTTTATCTGGGCAACAACCCATCCAACTGGGTCACAGCCGCCAGGCAATACCAAACAGTCCGGCTCCCAAACGCCTATCCAGGCATCAATGCCTCCTGGAGAGGCGGCTTCAATGACGGCTTCGAGCGGCTCACTTTCAACCTTGCACCCGGCGCCGACCACTCTCTCATCCGGGTCCGCTTCAAGAACCTCGGCGACAAGCCCTTTGAAGGCCCCGGCGGAATCTGGTTCACCGGTGGCGTTGCCCCGGGCGTCTTCCG
>JAPKYY010000081.1 GCA_026394095.1 Acidobacteriota bacterium
ACGCATTGGCTGCTATGCGGCAGGGTGTTGTTACGGGATGCTGTGCAATCGTCCCTGGGCGGTTCGCTTTACCAACCCGGAAGTGAAGGAATTCTCGAATGTACCGCTTGGGGTTCCGCTGCATCCGACTCAGATCTACGAAACCATCGGCGATCTTCTGATCTTTGGAGTTTTGTTCAAGCTGCATGATCCGGCGAAGCGGCCAGGCGGTTTGTTCAGTCTCTATCTGATTCTCTATTCACTCCTTCGTTTTGGCGTGGAGTTCTTCCGCCATCACGATCAGCCACCACTTTTTGATTCTGTACCTCTGGTCCATACACAGTGGATCAGCATTGCGACGCTCCTGCTTGGGGCGTGGCTCCTGCTCTCGAAACCACCGAAAGAAGCCGCTCATGTTTAGCCGTTCCCTCACGCTCATTCTTATGTCCACTACAATCCTCTCCGCTGATGAAATGAAGCCTCCCATCGCCAAGCCGATTCCCAAAGAGATGAAGGCTTTTGGCGATACCCGCCAGGACCCTTATTTCTACATGCGCTATCGCGAAGACGCGGCCGTAATCGATTATGTAAAAGCAGAAAATGCTTACACGGCAGAAGTGATGAAGCCGATGGAGCCGATCGCAGACAAAGTCTATAAAGAGATCATCGGCCGTATCAAGCAGACAGATATGTCCGTGCCGAGCCGGTTTGAAGGCTACTACTATTACTCGAGAACAGAGGAAGGCAAGCAGTACTCGATCACCGCGCGCAAGAAAGGTTCGCTTGAAGCGCCTGAAGAGGTGATGCTCGATCAAAACGAGATGGCCAAGGGCCTCAAGTTCTTCTCGCTGGGCGGCACCAGCGTCAGCCCCGACCAGAAGCTGCTCGCTTATTCGACCGACGTCACCGGTTATCGCGAGTACACGCTGAAAGTAAGAGACCTGACAAGCGGGAAGGATCTGCCGGACACAGTAGAAAAGATCGGCAATACAGTGTGGGCCGAAGACGGCAAGACCATCTTTTATTCCAAGCAGCAGCCGAAGACGAAGCGGTCTTATCAGATTTGGCGGCATACGCTTGGCACGGCAGCCTCTGAGGACAAGCTGGTCTATCAGGAAGACGATGAGCGCTTCAATATCGGAGTAGGCAAGTCGCTGTCGAAGAAATACCTTGTGATTTCGATCTCGTCTGGGCTGACGAGTGAATACCGCTACATGGATTCGAAAACGCCGGAGGGCAACTTCAAGGTTCTGATTCCGCGCAAGGAAGGCATCACCTATTCGATGAGCCATCACTCGGACAAGTTCTACATTCGGATCAATGACAAGGGTCGTGATTTCCGTGTGGTGACGGCTCCGGTAGCTGACCCCTCAGAGAAGAACTGGAAAGAAGTGATTCCGGCTCAAAAAGGGCTTTATGTGCAGGGCATGACATTGCTGGCCAATCATGCCGTTTATCTGCTGCGGCTCAATGGGCTGCATACTCTGCGCGTGGTGGATCTGGCTAAAAACGAATCGCATGACATCAAGTTTGATGAGCAGGCCTACACGCTGAATTTTGGCGGCAATGCCGAGTTCGATACGAATCTGTTGCGCTTCAGCTATTCGTCGATGGTGACGCCTGCGTCAACCTACGATTACGATATGGTGTCGCGTACCAAAACACTGCTCAAGCAGCAGGAGATACTGGGCGGCTACGACCCGGCGAATTATGTTGTCGAACGCCTGATGGCGACCAGTCAGGATGGCACGAAGGTGCCTGTCACCGTTGCCTACAAAAAGGGCTTCAAGAAAGACGGCACGGCCCCAATGTTGCTCTATGGCTATGGGTCTTATGCAATCCCGATGGACCCCGGTTTTTCTGCAACGCGTTTGAGCCTGATGGATCG
>JAPKYY010000564.1 GCA_026394095.1 Acidobacteriota bacterium
GTCATTGGCGATATCAGTTCTTTGAAGCTAATCGCTGGCGGCTCTGAGATCCGGTCTTCTCGTCCGGGAAGAAGTGCAGGGAGCAGACTCAAATTACTGTAGTCTCTCAAGAAGCTCCACGCCTGCACTCCAGCCTCGGCCCACGGAAAGAGAAAGACCTTCGTCCCCTCACCCCAAACCACGGGGAAGAAGCGCTTGCTTCGGGCCTCCCGGTACTGGGCAATTCTCAACGCAAGCAGCTTCCTCTTGACTGGGCTCAGATGGACAGATGCATTTGCCGAGCGTTGCGGTGTTTTGGCAATACTCCGGCGGAAGATCCGTTCGAGAGGCTTCACCGAGAGACTCTCGAGATAGGCGACTGCTGCTGCCCGGCCTCGCCGGCTCAGTTCTGTCCAGGTCTCCTCAGACGCGAGCAGCAACTTGAGCGTGTCGATCCAGACCCCCAGGTCTTGCTTTGGAACCTCGGCCTCAGGCACCATCTGGTCGCTCACAGTGCTCTGGTAGCGCAAAATCGGATTCACCGGCAGCACATGCTCAACACCGCACATCGCTTCACGCAGACCACCAACGTCGGATGCCAATACCGGCACTGCGCGCGAAAGACTTTCCACCACCATTCGGCTGCGAGCTTCGGCCCAAAGGCTGGGCACAAGCGTCACTCTCGTCTGCTGCAATATCTCGGTAATGTCCTCAACCGGATCGAGAAGCTTTATATTGCCTCGTGATTTGATTTCTGCCAGATCATGCTGGGTAGTGCCCCAGCTTGGCACGGCCGCAAATTGGATCTCCGGCAACGCATCGGCGAGACCCAACAGAATCGGCAAACCCTTCACTGCGCTGGGATTCACAAGCGTTACATATGGGTTTTCAAATCGGCCGACATCCGGCGGATTGGCATGGTCGCCCAGCGAAATCGGTACGTGTACCGCATCCAGATTTGCTTCATTCCGGCAATAGCGTGCTACGTATTCGCTGACGCAAACGATCGCATCCGCTTCTCTCAATCTCGCTGTACGTTCCTCACTGATCGACGACGCATCCGGGCCGAAGGGCAGGGCAATGGAGGCCCGCACCCGATAGATAACACGTGCTCCCAGATGCAGCAAAGCGGTTTCGTACAGCAAGTGTGCCGGGTCGTCAGTCGAGCAAAGAATAATGTCTGGCTTCTGGTCTGCAAGATCTTCGGCCAGAGCGCGACGCAAATTCGTGTCGCGAGTAATCACGTGCACCTCGGCCCCGCTGAGTTTGAAGTTGAGACCGAATCCCCGCCATTCTTCCGGCGCGAGGCCTCTCTTCTGAATCTCTGCCAGATGAGCCTGATGCTCGGATTCGCCAAACTGTTCCAGCCGTGTAAAGACTCGCACCTGATGGCCAGCTTGCACTAGCGATTCCACCAGAATGCGATTCGACTTATCGCCGCCTCCAGCGCCTGGGTAATAGGTGGAGTTATGGATCAGATAGATGCGCAATCGTTTGGCTTCGAGTTTGCCCAACAGAGCCTCGAGGCCATCGGCGCTGAGGCCGCTGGCGAAACTGCGAGCTGCCAACATTCCGTTGCGACGCTCTTCTTCGTAGATCGACCGGTCTCCAAGCAACTCACTGAGCGCTGCCTGCCAGGCCTCAACAGGTTGTTCCTGAACTACGCCCACCGGCATCCCGGTTTCGTCGTGTTGCGGCAACCATTGCTGAATCGGGGCAACGGGCAGCCGGTACCGTGAACTGGCCGCCGCCTCAGTCAGGCCCCCATGATTGCTCGCCAGCACAGGAATACCCCGCAACAGTGCCTCGGTCACGACCAGGCCGAAACCCTCATACCAGAGCGAAGGCGCAAGCAGCACAGACGTTTGAGCCAGCACTTCGTCGATCGATGCCACTGTATCGAGAACCTCAATGCTGGACATCGAAGCCAGGTCGGCGGCCGTAGTGCCCCAACCCTTCAAAGCAAGGAATCGCTTTTCCGGCAGTCTCTCGGCCACTTCCAGATAGATCGGAAGACCCTTGGCCGTGCATGGATTGATCAGCAGAACAGATTGCTTATCGAAGTTGGAATACTCGGGCCAGGGGGGATTGCCGTAGAGTGCCGGCGGGATGATCTCTGCTTTGCGCCCCAGATATTCTTCAATATAGGAGGCCATGTGGCTACCTATCGAAACAATGGCTAGCGCATCGTCAAGCAGTCTTGTAGCCGCCTCGTCCTTGTGCCAGGCTTCCGGGCCAAACGGGAACCATTGCGGCGTGTGCGCCAGATATACAAGCCGGTCTTTGGCCGCCTTATGAGCTTCGCGCAGAAGAGAGTGCGAAAGGTCTTCGCTGGAAACCAATACGAAATCAGGATCGAACTCGGCTACAACCTCACCGATACGGTGGGCCTTGCGCTGGAATTGATGGATCTTCCGGATCCGCACTCCTTCGCGAGTTGCCTCCCCATCCTGATCCCCGCCACACAGGACAAGGCAATCATGGCCGTTGGCAGCCATCGCCCGCAGCCATAGCAGATTGCTGCGCGTCGAGCCACCCTTCGGCGGATCATATGACGCGCTAGCGGCTAGAAGGAT
>JAPKYY010001029.1 GCA_026394095.1 Acidobacteriota bacterium
CGATTTGGACGAGGGTTTCGTCCACGATTTGAGGATCTCCATAATGCCGCGGAGTCGCCGCAGCCAGAACATAGAGCCAGCGTGGGGTGATGACTCCTCTTCCGAAGGAAATATCACTTGGGTTAACTAGATGAATTCGCAAGGTAGTTCAATCCTATCAAAGTGTTGTCTGAGGAGGCTAACCGAATTTAACTTTATTTATTTCAGTGCTATAGAAGCATTCAGGGGGTGGCTGATGACCCCGTAGATAGGTAATATTATTACTGTTATAAAGTAAAGGTAATAAACTCAAATTTTACAAATATGCCTTCCTGATTGTTTCTTCTAGACGTCGCAAATAGACACGCCCTGCTTTAGCGAGGCAAGCGCGTCAGTCCGCTTTGGAATGAATTCCTGCGCGATGAAGCCCTTGAATCCCGTGGCGACAATTGCCTTAACGATGGCGGGGTAGTACAGTTCCTGCGACTCGTCGATCTCGTTCCGGCCTGGCACTCCCCCCGTATGATAGTGGGCAAAGTAGGGATGGTACTGACGGATGTTGGCGATCACGTCGCCCTCCATGATTTGCATGTGGTAGATGTCGTAAAGCAGTCTCATCCGCTCGGAACCCACCTGCTTGCAAAGTTCAACGCCCCACGCGGTATGGTCGCACTGGTAATCCTTGTGGTTCACCTTGGAGTTGAGCAACTCCATCACCAGGTTCACCTTATGCTTCTCCACCAGTGGCATCAACCGTTTCAATCCGATCGCACAGTTCTCGAGACCTTTCTGGTCATCCAGGCCATCCCGATTTCCAGAAAAACAAATCAAATTTTGAACTCCTGCGGCGGCCGCTTTCGGAATCCAGTCTGAATAAACCTGTACTAATTTGTCGTGATGCTCGATCCGGTTAAAGGATTTTGTAATCCCTCCAAGGCCATCGATGTTCGGCGCCGTGGCGATTGCGCAAGTCAATCCGTGTTTTGCCAGGGTCGGCCAGTCGTCGGGGCCAAGCAGTTCAATCGAACTGAGTCCGATTCCCTTGGCTGCCTTGCAAAGATCTTCAAGTGAGATCTTCGGGTAACACCATTTGCAGACCGAATGCTGGATGTTGCCCTTCATGGGTGCGGCCTGTGAGGCGGCATCAAGACGGGTGGCCATCGACTGTGCGGTGGCGGCGATTGCGGCTGACTGGAGCAGCGAGCGACGTGAGCTCATGCCCGCTATCCTATCAATTCGCGAAGCCGAGTTTTCGCATCAGCGCCTGCGGGTCCGGCTGGCGGCCCCGGAAGGATTGATACAACTCCATCGGGTCGGTGGCTCCACCGGCTGAGTAGATGTACTTGTAGAGCTTGGCCGCAGTGGCCGGATCAAAGGGATTGCCGGCTTCCTTGAATGCCTCAAAAGCATCCGCATCGAGCACCTGCGCCCATAGATAGCTGTAGTAACCTGCTGCGTAATCGTTGGAGAAAATATGCGTGAAGTGTGGCGATCGGTGGCGCATGATGATCTCACGCGGCATCCCGATTTCTTTGAGCCACGCCTCTTCCTGCTCCCGTATATCGAGGTTCTTCACTTCTGTAAGCAAATGCCACTTCATGTCGATGATGCCGCTGGACAGAAATTCCACCATTGCAAAGCCCTGGTTGAAGTTGCGAGCCTTCTCGATCTTCTGGATCAGTGCATCCGGAATCGTCTCACCCGTCTTGTAGTGTTTGGCAAATTTCGACAGTACCGCCTTCTCCGCCGCCCAATATTCAAACAACTGGCTGGGCAGTTCTACGAAGTCGCGAGCAACGCTGGTTCCTGAGAAATAGGGGTAGTTCACTTGTGACAGCAGACCGTGCAAGCCATGTCCAAACTCATGAAAGAGTGTCTTGGCATCGTCAAAGCTCAACAGGCACGCTTCACCCTTGGCCGGCTTGTTGAAGTTGAGGTTGTTGATCACCACCGGCAACACAGCACCACCGAAGTACTGCTGCTCGCGGAACGAATTCATCCACGCACCGGAGTTCTTGTTCGGCTTGGCATAGTAATCGCCATAGAAGATACCGATCGTTTTGCCGTCTTTTCCTTTGACTTCCCACGAACGCACATCGGGCTCGTAAACGGGAAGATCTTTCCGCAGAACAAAGTCGATCCCGAAGAGTTGCTTGGCCGAATAGAATGCCGCTTCGATCATTTTCTCAAGCGTGAAATAAGGCTTGATTGTTTCTTCGTTTAAGTCATACTGTGCCAGTCTGACCTTCTCGGAGTAGTAACGCCAGTCCCAGGGCTCAAGCGGCCCATCGATGCCATCCTTCCGCATCGCTTCAGTCAGGGCAGCAGCTTCGCGCTGCGCTGTCGCTACAGCCGGCTTCCAGACTTTGTCCATCAGCGCGCTAGCCGCGGCAGGCGTTTTCGCCATCACGTCATCCAGCACATAGTCGGCAAAGGTGTTGTAAGAAAGCAGTTTGGCCTTCTCCACCCGCAGGGTCAAAATTTGGCGGATCAGAGCCTTGTTGTCGAACTCGTTGTCGTTGTCGCCACGCTTGGCCCAGGCCCGGAACGCCTTCTCGCGCAAGTCGCGGCGTGGGCTCTGCATCAGGAAAGGCTCAATCGAAGACCTCTGCAAACTGATCTCTTTGACATCAGCCGGCAAGCCAACCCGGTCTTCCGGCTTGTCGAGCTTCATCGTGTACTGCTTGGTGTCGTTGAGGACGTTTTGCGTAAACTGAGTCGTCTTGGTCGCAATCAATTCATCAATCTCGGCAAGGCGCTTTTTGGCCTCAGGTGCCAGTTTTGCTCCAGACAGAACAAAGCGCCGGTGGTAACGCTCCACCAGACGCAGTTGCTCCGGATTCAGGTTCAAAGTCTTGCGTTGTTCATAGACCTTGTCCAATCTCGAGAACAGCTTCGCGTTCAAAAGTATCGCGCTCGAATGAGCTGCCAGCTTGGGCGACAACTCGCGCTCGGCCGCCTGCAAGGCATCTGAAGTATTAGACGACGTAAGGTTCTGAAACACGCCATTCACTTGCTTGAGCAATGAGCCATGCTTCTCCAGCGCCTCAACCACATTAGAAAACGTGGGTGCTGCGGAGCTATCCGCAATGGCATCGATTTCCATGAGCGCTTTTTTCATCGCCTCGGCATAAGCAGGTACAAAATGTTCAGCCTTGATGCGATCAAAAGGCGGCAGCCCAAAGGGCGTCTTCCAGGTTTCAAGCAAGGGGTTCATGGTTTTTTTAGTTTTCGAAGGAGCCGCCACAAGCGTAGTTGCAGACGCGGCAAGAAAGACCCGTCGGTTAACAGTCATGTTTTTATGATGCCAGTTTTAAACACTCCCTGCGCCTGTCGGAATCCGTAATTGTTCAGCTTGATTGCCGCGAATGGTCTACGCTCTAGATCAGATGATCTTTATATGGACGAAATTGTGAGCTCCACGCAGGCTAATCCGGAAATTGAATTTGCTCGTCAAAAGTTTCCGATCGTTGGCATTGGTGCTTCCGCAGGTGGTCTTGCCGCTTTTGAATCGTTCTTCTCCCAGATGCCAGCCGACTCCAGCCCGGGCATGGCCTTTGTCCTCGTGCAGCATTTGGCCCGGGATCACAAAAGTATTCTTGCCGAACTCATCCGCCGCTACACCACCATGCAAGTCTTCGACGTTGTTGATGGCCTTACGGTTGAAACCAATTGCGCATACATCATTCCTCCCAACCGGGACATGTCCCTTTCAGGAGGCAGGCTGCACCTTACTGAATCGACAAATGCCCGTGGCGTCAGGCTTCCGATTGATTTTTTCTTCCGCTCACTCGCACAGGATCAGCACGAAAACGCAATCTGCATCATCCTCTCGGGTACTGGCAGCGACGGCTCTCTCGGCGTGCGTGCGGTTAAAGGCGAGGGCGGTATGGTGATGGTGCAGGCGCCAGAATCGGCAGAGTATGACGGCATGTGCAGAAGTGCAATTCAAACCGGAATCGTTGATTTTGTTTTGACTCCCGATCAGATGCCGGCCCAATTGTTAGCCTATGTCGCTAAGGCTTTCTCGCCCTCTCTTCTCTCACCGCTAGAAAACGATTCTGCCCCCATTGAAGGGCTCGATAAGATTTTCCAATTGCTGCGCTCTCAAACGGGCCACGATTTTTCTCAATACAAACGAAATACGATGATTCGCCGCGTAGAACGGCGGATGGCAGTTCACCAGATACAGCGTCTCTCTGAGTACGTACGCTATCTCCAACTCACCAAACCCGAAGTAGAAGCACTCTTTCGTGATCTCATGATCGGCGTCACCAGCTTCTTCCGCGACGCTGAGATCTTCGATGAGATTCAGTCCAAAGCAATCCCACAATTGTTGCGAGACAAGACCGAAGCCTCGGATATCCGTATTTGGGTTCCCGGCTGCTCGACGGGTGAAGAAGCATACTCCATCGCTATGCTGCTTCGCGAACAAATGGACGCACTCAAGCTGGGTTCAAAAGTACATATCTTTGCTACAGATATTGATCGGGAATCCATTGAGCACGCCAGAGCCGGCGTTTATCCTGCAAGCATCATTGCTGATGTCTCGCCTGAGCGTCTGGCTCACTTTTTTGATCCTGATAGTTCAGATGACAGCGCTTATCGTATCCGCAAATCGCTGCGCGACCTTCTCATTTTCTCTGAGCACAGCCTCATCAAAGACCCTCCCTTCTCGAAGCTGGATTTGATCAGTTGCAGGAATCTTTTGATCTATATGGGCGCGGAGTTACAGCAGCGCCTCATGCCC
>JAPKYY010000875.1 GCA_026394095.1 Acidobacteriota bacterium
ATCTTCCTGTCACCGTTACCTTCTACGAAGGCAAGCCGATCAGTGTAGAACCACCCCCGACCGTCGACCTCAAGATCGTCGAAACCGAGCCAGGCCTCAAAGGTGCCAGCGTTTCCAACGTCGGCAAGCTCGCTACTCTCGAAACCGGCCTTGTGGTTTCTGTTCCCCAGTTCATCGAACAGGGTGAAAGAATCCGCGTCAACACCGCCGAAGCCACCTACATGGAACGCGCATAGCCTTCCAGTATCGCGGCTAGCGTTTCGTCATCCTCAGGGAGCACGGTGCGCAAGTCGATCAAAAGCTGGTCTTTCTCAATTCGCGCCACAACTGCAGGGTTGCTGGCGCGAAGTTGTTTTTCGAGGCGCCTGACCGGGCCGGAGATCGCAATCAGCCAAGTCGGAATACTCTGATCTGGAGTCGACCCACCGCCGAGAACACTCTCGCCCTCAATCACAGTCGCGCCATTGATCCTGGGTGCCATGGCACGAGCCCGAGCCTCAATCTTCCCCAGTGGCAACATCAACATCCGCAAGCCCGGCAAGCTGAGGTAATCCCCAACAACCAATGCGCGCAACGAATCCGACAAGGCCTGCACGGCAAGCTTGTCCAGCCGCAATGCCCGGTACATCGGGTGTCTGCGGATCTTCGCCACCAAATCAGGATCTCCGGCAATAATGCCGGCTTGTGGCCCGCCGAGCAATTTGTCGCAGGAGAAAGAAACAAGGCTAACGCCTGCTGCCAGGCTGTCCTTCACCAGGGGCTCATCGACGCCATGGGGCTTCAGGTCCATCAAGCAACCGCTACCCAGGTCTTCATAAAAGGGCAGCGACTGCTGTCGCGCGAGACCCGCCAATTCCTGTAGCGTCGGCTTGCCTACAAAACCAGTCTGATGGAAGTTGCTCGGATGAACGCGCATCAACATCTTTGTAGATGTTGAGATCGCGCGCGAATAATCCTCAAGATGCGTACGATTGGTAGCACCCACTTCTTTCAGCCGTGCCCCGCTTTGTTCCATGATGTCGGGGATCCGGAAGCCGTCGCCAATCTCTACAAGCTCACTCCGGCTTACCACCACCTCGCCACCCTCGGCCAAAGCCTTGAGAACCAGATAAGTGGCAGCGGCATTGTTGTTGACAGCAATCGCAGCTACACCCAACAGCTCTGTTAGCAGCGGAACATAATGCTCATCCCGCTTGCCGCGCTTGCCCGTGGCCAGGTCATATTCCAGATTCGAATAGCCCGCCACCGGCTCAAAGGCCCGCAATGGGGCCCGTCCGAGATTGGTGTGCAACACCACGCCAGTCGCATTGATCACCCGGCGCAGTGAAGGAGTACTCAGGCGAAGAACCCGTCGTGCGATCTCAGGTTCAATCTCTTCAATCGGTAGCTCCAACTCACGCACTGCCTGCAGCACGTCGCGAGCAACCGACAAACGAACCATACTCGCTCACTTCAAAGGCTTCGGCATATTGAATCGCCGCTCCGCGATCTTTGCCGTACCACTTCTCAAGCGCAGCACGAACGGCAGGAGTGATCGGTCGTGACATCCGCTTGCGCAGCCAGGCTTTGCGCTCCACTGCACCAGCAGGCACCTGATCGAGATAACCATCAATCCACGGCAGCCATTCATAGAACTGGCTCACATGCGAATCAAGGGCATCCACCTTCTTGTCGAAAACGTCGGTGATATCGATGGCGACATCGGGGCGGAACGGCGTTGGAGTCTTGAATCGATCCTGGAAGTGCAAAAATACTGGATTCTTCTTGAGCGGAGGCGTATCTGAGGCCACATTCGGCACCATCACCATGTAGGCGGCATCCTGCAACAACACACCGGTATTGCGATGGTCCGGGTGGTAGTCGTTCGTGCGAGGTGAAATCACCACATCGGCTTGCCACTGCCGGATACGTCGGATGATCTGGAGTCGCACGTCGAGGGTCGGCAACAATTCTCCATCATGGTTATCCAGCACTTCATACTCGATTCCGAGCCTGCGGCCAGACTCCATCGCCTCAGCCCTGCGACGCTTGGCCAGCGCTCCTCCACCACTAGACTGATGCCCTGCATCGCCATTGGTCACGGAAACGAATTTCACCTTGTGCCCCATAGCGGCGAGCTTCGCGGCAAGCCCGCTAGCCCCGATGTCGCAATCGTCGGGATGTGCTCCAAAGGCAATGACACGAAGCTGGGCGGGCAAAGCGAGCCCGGCGAGTAGAAGTACAGCAATCAAACGCATAGAAGACTATTCTATGTGGCCTTTGGATTCAGCGGCGCTCGCAGTTTCCTGCAGCTCTCTCAGTTTGAATCCCGTTACCGAAAGAGCCACAACTCCAGCAATCAACAAGGGCAGCGTCACAATACCCCAAATGATCAGGCTGAATCGCTTCGCCACGTTTTCGTCAACGCCAAAAAACACCAGGGCAAGCACAATCAAGCCCTGATAAACACCAAGGTTTCCCGGCGCGCCTGGAACCACGGTGCCCAAACGAACAATCACGTTGATCACCACCGCATCCCACAGTGAAAAGCCGGTTAGGCCATAAGCTTTCAAGACACAATAGATCGGAATCGTCATCGAGAGCAGGTGGGGCAAACTGGCCACCCAAGCTTGAAAGAAACTCCGCGAACCACCCATCGCTTGCAAGTCTTCAATAAAGATCTTCGCCTTTTCACCCCACTTCCAATGGGCAGCCAACTCTTTGGCCTTCT
>JAPKYY010000308.1 GCA_026394095.1 Acidobacteriota bacterium
AGATCGTTTCGAAGTCTTGAAAATAGGCTTCAATACTAACCTGCGATCGAACAGCTATACCATTGCTTAATGCGGGCTTGAACTTCCATTTCAATACGGCAGCCACCGCTTCGCGCTCAAATCCCATCCCCTCTGGGCTAAGAATCTCTATATCGCAAGGCTTGCCCTTTTCATCGACCGTCATCGACAGTGCAGCCTTAGTAGGAAGAACGCGAGCTTTTCTGGCTTCTTCCGGAAATTTAGCTGGGACAGATTGAAGTACAGCTGCCGGCTTATCAACCTTGCCCAGCGGCACCGTTGGCACCGCTGGGCAAGGATACAGCATCGCTGCAAATTGTAAAAAGTGCAGCGTCAGAATCATGCCGCCGCGTAAACCGCCTTGGCCGCAGCAACAGCGCTACTCTTAACTTCGAAGCCCTGAGCCTTGAAGGCTTCTTCGAACTTCTCAAGCAAAAACAGCGTGTCCTTCTCGGTAGCCAGAACGCCCATCAAGCCAATGCGAAACACCTTACCGGCCAGCTCGCCAAAACCACCGGCGATCTCGATCCCGTAGTTGTCCATCAGGTGCTTCCGCACGCCCATGTCGCTGATCCCTGCCGGCACCTTCGGTGTCATCAGATTCCAGAGGCGATGGCCGTTGGCTACGTGCATCTCAAGCCCCATCGCTTCGATGCCGGCAACAAAGGCGTTGCGGTTCTTACGATGGCGCGCGAAGCGCTTCTCAAGGCCTTCATCGGCAATCACCGACAAGCCTTCATGCAGTGCGTAGAAAGAAGTGATCGGCGCCGTGTGGTGATAGCGCTTGGCGCCCCCGAAGTATTCGCTCAACAACTTGATGTCGAAATACCAGGTGGGGATGATGCTCTTGCGCTCTTCAGTCAACCACTTGAGCGCCCGCGGGCTCACCGTGAAAGGCGAAAGGCCCGGAGGGCAACCCAATCCCTTTTGTGAACAGCTATAGGCGACGTCGATCCCCGTCTTGTCGAACTCGATTGGCATCGAGCCTAGTGCCGTTACGCAATCGGCAATCACCAGTGCGCCAACTTCATGTGCTGCGTCGCAGATGGCCTTGCCATCAGTCCAGCAGCCGGTGGAGGTTTCGGCGGCAACGTAAGCTACGGTATTGGGCTTCTCGCGAAGGATTGCTTCACGTACTTCCTCGGGGGTCCAGGTTTCGCCCCAGGGTTTTTCAATGCGGATGACGGTGGCTTCCTGACGCTTGCCCATGTCGGTCAAGCGATCGCAGAAGTAGCCGCTGGCGAAGATGAGAAACTTCGAGCCGGGTTCGACGAAGTTTGCAACTGCCGTTTCCATCCCACCCGAACCGGTAGCGGACATTGCCACCGTGAATTCATTTGCAGTCCCAAAGCATGCGTTGAGCCCAGTTTTAACGGCTTGCGTTACCTCAAAGAAGAAAGGGTCGAGGTGACCGACAATAGGCTTAGACATCGCGTCATAGACGCGCGGCTCTACCATGGACGGTCCAGGTCCATAGAGAAGTCGCTTGGGTGGATTTAGAGTGGAAAGCATAGCTTTGATTTTACCGATAGACGACCTCCTCCCAAATCTCCCCCTCGAAGGGAACACCGTAATTGAAGCCGCACCCGGTGCCGGCAAGACCACCCGCGTGCCTGCATACCTCATGGATCGCATCGATGGCGACGTCATCGTACTCGAGCCAAGACGCCTCGCAGCGCGCCTGGCGGCACGTCGCGTCGCCAGTGAACGCGGCGAGCGCGTCGGCGAAAGCGTCGGCTACCAGGTGCGCTTTGAAGACTTCTCCGGCCCCAAGACCCGGCTGCGTTACATGACCGAAGGCGTGCTCAACCGTCGCCTCGCCAGCGACCCTCAACTCCGTGGCGTCAGCACCGTCGTGCTCGATGAATTCCACGAGCGCCATCTCGAAGGCGATCTTGCCCTCGCCCTGCTGCTTGAGCTGCAGCGCACCCGCCGCAAAGATCTACGCATCGTAGTTATGTCAGCGACTCTCGATGCCGCCCCCATCGCAGCCCACCTCGGCGGATGCCCCATCCTGCGCAGCGAAGGGCGCTTGTACCCGCTGGAGATGCGTTACACCCCTGAGAGTGCGCAGAAGCTCGAAGATCGCGTAGCGGCGGCTCTC
>JAPKYY010000833.1 GCA_026394095.1 Acidobacteriota bacterium
ATCCCCGCCGCAACGCCCCCGATGCCTTCAGCGCTCAGGCGAAATTCCTGAAATCGCGCTAAGGCCGCACCAACCAAAGTACTAAGTAAACTCTGTCCAGCTCGGTACTGGGTCCTAGTCCGGGTAGTCCCAAAGATTAGTAGGAATCGTGAAACAAAACGCTTACCTTCAAGTTGTTGGGAAGTGATCAGCTTCCTGTAATGAAATCTCTTGGATCGATAAGGACCGTAAACAATGAACACCCAAACGCTTAACTGTGTGATGATCGCCCCGGAAGGCTCCCACGTAAATCCCCTCCGCGAGGCCATTTCCAGTTCCTACACGTTTGAGCTCATCGAATGGCTGAAGCAATACCCCGAAGAGGGCCCTTTCTTGCGCATGTTACGCCTAAGCGCTCCCGACATGCTCATCGTGGACTTCGCCGAGCAGCCCAAAGCCTTAAGAATCGTCGCTCTCGCCCAGCAGCACGCACCCAACACTGAGATCCTCGCACTCTGCGAAGAAAACATCTCGATCCTCTCCACACTCCTCCGGGCTGGCGTCCGAAACTACATCACTTCAAGCTCCAATTTTCACGAGATGTCAGAGACTCTCAAGGAACAGTCCGACAAGCTTTCCAAGCGTCCGCAGGCACCCCGCACCGGCGGCGACATCGTCACCTTCCTGCCCGCTAAGCCAGGCTCCGGCGCCTCCACCATCGCTGCCAATGCTTCTTACGCAGCATCGAAAATGCCCGGCAAGCGTACTCTCCTCGCCGACTTCGACCGCAACTCCGGCGTGCTCTCTTTCCTCTTCAAACTCCGCGCAGAGCACAGCCTCCGCGATGCCCTTCAAACAGTTCAGGATATGGACGGTGATATGTGGGCTCGCCTCCGTTCTCAGGTAGGCGAACTCGATGTTCTCCCGGCAGACCTTGACTCCACCACCCCGATGGACGGCAACCGCGCCAGCCGCCTCGTTCAATTCTTCCGCCGCGCCTACGACCTCTCTTGCATCGACCTTTCAGGCCAGCTCGACTCCACCTCGATCGAAGCACTCCTCGAATCCAAGCGCATCTACATTGTCTGCACCCAGGAACTCGCCTGCCAGCATCTGCTCCTCCGCAAGGTTGAGCGCCTCCGCCGCGCAGGTATCGACAAGCAGATGCGGCTCATCGTCAACCGCTTCCTCCCTCGCCACGTCATGACTGCCGATCGTATTTCAGACCTGGTCGGTGTCCCCGTCGAGATGACCATCGCCAACAACTACGAGGCCGCCAACTGCTCCATGGAAAACGGTGCACTCATCAAGTCCGACACCAACCTCGGCCGCAGCTACAAAAAGCTCGCCGAAATCATGCTCGACGACCGTATCGAGATCCCCAAGTCCAAGCCCCGCTTCCTGGAATTCTTCGCTCAACCCTTCATGAAGTCCGCAGAACAGGCCTAATACTTAAATCATTACCGCGCCGATCATGTATCGGCCCTGAGTCTGCTTAAACGCAAGGCGTAGATCCTCAAAACGGTCTACGCCTTGTTCTACAAGATAAACCGTCCCATCAGAACAAAGCGTAACCAGCGTTGCATCGGCTGGTGTATCAAAACCCGGCCCATCGATAATGATCCAGTCAAACTGCTCACGCAACCCCGCGAGCAAACGCTGCAACCCCCGCAAATCCACCGCCTCATCCTGATACTTCGTCTTTTGCCCCAAAGGCAGCAGATAGAGCTGCGTCCCCGAGATCCGCCGAAAACAATCCGGCAAATCCTCACGATGCGCACGTGTGGCCTCGCACAACCCTCGCGCTTCACTCAACCCCAACTGCAAGTCCAGATCCGGCCGGCTCGTCTTGGCATCGATAAGCAGTACTTTGGTCTCCTCCATCGCCGCCAAAGCAAAGGCAAGATTCCCGGCAAGTCCCTTCCGCGGCCGTTGTCCGTAACTGCCTTACCTGCTGCTTCCAACTCACCGGGTACTTGGGGTCAACGCAGGAAAATGCCTTCTCTGCCTCTGAAAGCTTCATCTGGGGAACCAGATGCAAATCGAGAATCCGCTGCTTCCGGGCCTTATTCGCCGAACGAATGCTTTCTACAGGTTCTTCATTCCATGCCGACTGCAAAGCCGCCAGAGCCTCTGGCGCTTCAAGTCCAAGGTCTTCTCCAACTCTTGAGATCATGAACTCTTTTCCTTTCGGCTCTTCTTCCTTACACCCGCCAGCAGCTTCTCTACACGCAACTTCTCCGACCCAGGCAGATAACTCAGCATCTCTTCGTAGATCGCTTCAGCACTCCTAAGCATCGAAAGCCGCGTATAAACCTCAGCCAGAGTCCCATCCACTTCTGGGGATTGCCTTACCGTTCGTTTGGCACGCTGCGCCAGATCGAGAGCCCGCTGGGTATCTGTTCCATTCTTCAGCAACAGCCAGGCCAGATTGTTCAGCGCGTAAGTATTCTCACGATCGCGCCGCAACGCTTCTTCATAAGCCAGGCGAGCCTGTTGGTCCCGGCCCATCTCCCCTAACAAAGACGCCGGCTGCAACCAGACTCTGAGATCACTCTCATTCGTCCTCTGCAACTCTGCATATACCTTGAGTGCGGCTTCACGCTCCCCAGCCAGTGCCATCGCCCCGGCACGGCCAAGCTGAAATTCAAGACTTTTGGAATTCTGCGCGAGCAACTTTTCAAAAGTCTTTTTGGCCCCGGCACCATCTCGCAACTGAAGCTGCAGATCGGCCATCCGTTCGAGCAACACTTCACTCTGCCCGCCATTCTCAATGGCCATCTCTAAGGTCTTTCTCGCCGCTTCCGGCTTGCCCTCGCGAGATTGCACAGCCGCCAACGCAAGTACCCAGCGCGGGTCCTTCGCTTCGAGTCCTTTCCCCGCTTCCAGTTGCTCAATCGCATCGCTTGTGCGCCCTTGCCTTGCTTGAGTCAGTGCCAGCCCAAAACGCGCATCCGCGTTCTTCGGTTCAGCCGCAAGCACTCCTTCAAAAGAAGTCTGCGCTTCTGCCAGCTTTCCCCTCTGCACCATCGCCCGCCC
>JAPKYY010000672.1 GCA_026394095.1 Acidobacteriota bacterium
CCCGATCGGGCTCCGGCCTGCAAAGTAGGTGTCAGCGAACTTCTTGTTGATCATGCAAACGCGCCAGGTTGTTGTTTTCGGGCCACTCGCCTCTGAGTTGGCGTCGCTATCACGAAAGTCGCGCCCTTCAAGAATCTTCATCCCCATTGCTTCGACATACCCTGGCGTCACCGAATCAAAGTAAGGCCCTGGCATCTTACCCGGCTCATGTTTATAGCCCTCAACCGTAACGGTCGAGTCCCACTCGTTGCCAGACATCTTCGCAACATTTCCGACACCAACTTTTTGAACGCCCGGCGAAGCTTCAGCGCGCTGCTTGAAATCCCGTATCAGTTGCTTGATCTTCTCAACGCTATAGCCGCCAATGGCTGGGTCTGCCTGAAAGGTCACCAGGCGGGAAGTTACAAGCCCCGTATTCGCTAGCTTCAAGTTCTGAAGGGTCCGCACAAACAAGCCGGCAGCGATCAGCAAGAGGATCGACAGCGCCACCTGTACGCCAACGAGCGCCTTTCTTAAAAAGCCCGAAGACCCGGTCGACATTCCGCGGCCCTCTTCTTTAAGTGCTGGTGCCGCATCGGTATTCCCAGCGCTGATCGCAGGAAAGAGTCCAAACAGAATCCCCGTAACGAATGCGATGCCAAAGGTGAAGGCCAGTACTCGCCAATCGGGAGTGGAGGACAAACGCAAAGGGGTATTGGCTGGCGGAAGAAACGAAATCAACAATGAATTCAGGCTGTAGGCAAGCGCAAGCCCCGCACCCCCGCCCAGGCAACTCAGCAGCGTACTCTCGACAAGCAGCGGCCGCATCAGCCGCCATCGCGAAGCACCCAGCGCTGCCCGAACCGCAAACTCCTTGCGCCTTACAATCGAGCGTGCAATCAACAAATTGGCGACATTGGTACAGGCAATCAGCAGAACCAGTGCCACAATCCCCATAAGAATCCACAATGGCTGTGCCAGCTGTCGCCTCATCCCCGAATAGCCATTCGCTGCCTCTTCAAGCTCAAGTCGCCCCTTGAGAAACTTGTCCTTAACTTCATGAGCAGCTGTTGCGAAAGCCGCATCTTGCACTTCCATCTGGCGCATCTTGCTGAATTGCGTCTGCAACTGCGCCTGAGCCTGAATAATGCCCACCCCAGGCTTGAGTCGCGCAAAGACCTGCACCCATCGCGATCGGCGGTCCTCCATCGCATCCCAGCCCGGTGTCATCTGAGCCTTCATTGCAATCGGCATGCGGATGCTGATCACCCGCGTCGGGTCAAGTCCAAAGTAATCGGGTGAACTCACCCCGATCACAGTCAGGCGATTGTTGTTGACCAGCACTTCCTTGCCAACAATACTGGGATCCGATGAAAATCGATTCTTCCAAAAGTCATACCCAAGCACGGCCACTGGATGCCCTCCTTTGGTGACATCATCCGTAGGGCTGATCAGTCGGCCAAGGTACGCCTTCACTCCCAGAACTTCAAAATAATTGCCAGAGACCAATTCACCTCCCGTTCTCTCGGAGACTCCTTCATAGGTAAGGCTGGTGCTAATCTCGCGGCGAGCAATCATCCCAACATGAACGGGGGACTGGTCCCGGAAGTCCTTATACATGGGGTACGAAGTCATCCGGGGCCCGTTGTTGGACCCGTAATGCGAACCGGATTGGTAGAGCTGAACCAACTCACCGGGCCGCTCCACAGGCAAGGTCTTCAGAATCACTTGATCGATCAGACTGAAGATTGCTGAATTGGCTCCGATCCCCAGGGCCAGTGAAGCCACCGCAACAAAGGTGAACAGCGGCGTATGAATGAAGCCGCGTAGCGCCGCCCGGATCTCGTCGATGATTCCTCGCATGTGGGGAATACGCACGAACCATCTGTGCGTTTCCCTCAACTGCGAATTAGATTTGGGACGAAGCGGCTAAAAGGTGAAGCGCAACGAAAGATCAATACGACGGTTCGCTGCTGAGCCACCGCCACCACCGCCACCACCGCCAAAGCCTCCCCCTGAGACAGTCGCAGTAGAAACTCCAAAAAACGGACTGCTGATATTCCCATTCGGAGTCGCCAGGTTCACCGTGTTCAGCAAATTGCGTGCAGATACAGAGAGATTTACCGTGTACTTCCGGCTGGTACCCGCGCCGCCACCGTCCATGCCACCCATCGGGGGGCCGCCTCCGCCACGCATTCCTCCACCCCCGCCACGTCCTCCACCACCACCGCCGCGCATTCCACCACCGCCGCCACCACCACGTCCACCGCGTGCAACCCGCTCAGTCTCTGGGCCAAAGCCCCAGCTCTTGCCAAGGCGCAGGTTCAGTGAATAGTTAGCTGGGCCACGGCCATAGTTCCTCGGAATAATCACGTCTCCGGGCCTCGGGTTCTGAATGAAGTTCCCGAACCGTGTTTGGATGACTCCAGGCGCGCTAATGTCTGTTGCGAAGGCAGGCCGCTCATTAAATAGCGTGTCTCCATTCGTATCGCGGCCCGTAGTGATGTTAAAAGGCGATCCGGTATTGAACTGGAACATAGGGCTCAAACTGATCCCCCACTTGCCAGCAATCGAACCACCGAACATAATCCGGTTTCGCGTATCGTTGCGAGCGGGGCCATACTCATTGAGAAGGTTGTAAGGGTCGGCAGGCCCGCCGCCATCTGTGTCAGACCGTGCCCAATTCAGCGAGTGATAGCCAAACAGCATCACCCCGGTTCTCAGCCGAGTCGAGAAGTTGGTCATGATCTGCTGTTGACGGGAAAAGCCAGTCGACTCATTCAGGAAAAGGTTCCCGGTCTCACCATATGGCCTCTCGCCATTACTGAAAGGAGTGTTGATGTTGCGCTGTCGCAACAAATGCACTCCGCGAGAAAAGATGTAGTTTACAGCGACGTTGGAATTCCTCGGCAGCGATCTCTCAAGGCCAACGGAGGACTGAACCAGGTAGGGAGTTCGTATATCCTCATAAAGCTTCCGGATCGTAAGCGAGTTCCGAAAAGGAGCCAATTCGCTGGCAGAAGGGATCGAAGGAAAGAAGTCCGGATTCCGAACTACATAGCTCACCTGATTGACGCCATTGAATCGTCTTGCGTTCAGTGTCAAGTTGTCGTCGACGCGATCATAGAATACGCCAGATCCCAGACGCAAAACGGTCTTGGTTGGCTTCTTCCCACCACCATCAAGAGCAACGGCCAAGCCCACTCGTGGGGCAAGGTTGTTGTGATTCGAGATATTGGTCTGGTCTTCCCAGCGGAGCCCTGCAGAGAATGTAGCCCGTTGCGTCACGCGCCAGTCCCAGGTCGCAAAGAGCCCGATGTCCATCTGTGCCACACCCACCTCGGGGTTGCCGCCGTTGATTGTGAACTGGCTCGCCCCACCACCCAGGCTGCGGATCAAAGCAGCCGAATATCCCAGTGCCTGATATTGAAGTGTCCTGCGATACTTCTCAAGCGAACTAATCTGCTGCCCATCCGGCCCAACGCTTCCGGCAAAGGTATAGGTGCCGCCGAAATTGTTCGGTGAGAGATTGTCCTGAGATGTCCTGCGCCAGCGACCGCCAACCTTGATGGCATGAGCACCAATCGCATAGGTCGTCATGTTCGACAACTCAAGACGTTTGTCGAGCGTCTTCGAAACACCATTCTGTGGCCCGCCTCCAAAGAAGGCGTCCTGGACATTCAACGCATAGAGTGTATTGTTGCCAAGTTGCTCAGTGTTCGAATGCAAATATTGGAAGCGCGTCTCATTAATCGAACGCGCTGAGAGTATAGCCGTCTCCGTGAGCTGGACTGTATGGTCCGTATCTTTGGTATTGAAGGCTCTTGAGGGAAGTGAAAAGTCGCCGACTCCACGATTGTCAGCCGATGTTGGGCTGAAGCTATAACGTGCCACCAGTGTGTTGTTTGTGTTGAGAGCGTAGTCTACTCTCTGCGTGATGTTGAAGCGGGTTTGAGGCGTGATGACCGTTTGGCGGAATGGCGACGCCAGCAACTGAGCATCAAGAATCGTCGCAAAGATGATCGCGTTCTCTTCCACATTTCTTCCCTCAATGTCCGTCGAGAACGAAGCCTTCTTCGACAATGGTCCGGAGAGACGGCCTCCCCAAAGCTTCGATTGAAATGGAGCTCGAGTCGGCGAAAACGGGTTTCGCGAATTGAGCGAAGAGTCCGAGAATCCAAAGTGCACTTCGCCCCTGAACTTGTCGGTTCCTGGGCGCGTGAAGATCTCAATGCGACCGAATCCAATCCGGTCATATTCCGCCGAGTAGGGGTTGCGATTGACGCGAACTTCGCGAATCGAAGACTTCGGCGGCAGCTTCCCCCCGGAGAACCCGTCAATAAAGAGCTGTCCACCGCTCGGTCCGGCACCAGGTCCTGCCAGCGCCATCAACTCGTCTTGAAGCGCCTCGGGGTCGTCTGAAAAGGAGGCCAGGTCTTCGGCTGTCAATACAAGAGCACTAGCGTTTGATAGCGGGTCTGTCGTAACACCCTGAACTTCGCTTTGTACATTCACAACCTGAGCCTGAGCATCGAGCGACATCTGGATGTTGAAAACAGTTGCCCCGGATCGGGAGATTGCGTATCTCAAAAGAACCACTTGCATCGGTATTCTTCCGCTGCTCCTTGCCGCCGGCCTGGGATATGCGCACGATTGCGCCCGGTATCGCCGCTCCCGAGGGATCGGTCACCTGACCTTTGAATGTGTTCAAGCCCGAGACTTGGGCAAGGAGAAGCAGAAGATAAACCATGTTGTTCTAGTTCTGAGGGGGAGGAGGAGGTCCGCCAGGTCCGCCGGGGCCACGACGACCGCGCATCTGGGACTGGAACTTGTCGAACTTCTCGATCTGGTCTTCTTTCAGAACTTTCTTGATCTTGGCGTTCACTTCTTGACGCATTGCCATCATCTTTTCGCGCATGTCGTCAGAAGGGCCGGCTTCCATCATTTCGCGCTGCTTTTTCATCTGTTCAGCGAGGATGGGCTTGATCGCCTTTTCCTGATCTTCCGTCAGACCAACCGCTTCTTTCATCGCGGTCATCTGGCGGGCGATCATCTGTTCTGGATCACCGCCACGGC
>JAPKYY010000377.1 GCA_026394095.1 Acidobacteriota bacterium
GTGCCGGGGACGATTGCATCAGTGGTGTCGGTGACGGTTCCCACCAGAGTGGCGGTACCAGTAGATTGGCCAAAGGCCAGTGAAACAGCAACAGCAAGAACAGCAATAAGACGAAACATGGTCGAACTCCGAAGCAAATAGATCTGAACTGCTTGAACTGCGGTGGAGTTAGCGTATTCAAAAGTCTAGCGAGTGTCAAGCAGAATCGCTGCGGCATCTATCATAGGAATATGGAGCACTACGCGAGTTGAGGCTTGGGATTGATTTTGGAACAACCCGGATTGTTGTGTCCTGGGTAGACCGGGGGAACTATCCGCTGGTATCGTTCGATAGCCCGCACGGGGCAAGCCGGGACTGGTTTCCGGCGCTGGCGGCTTTCCATGTGGAATGCACGGGAGAGAGGGTATACGGCTGGGATGCCTGGACAAAGCAGGCTGAGCCAGGATGGGCTTCGGTTCGCAGTCTGAAGAGACTTCTGAGTGAATTGGGACCAGCAACGCCGATTAGCGTTGGGCCGCATCGTTTTCCTGCCCTGGATCTATACCGTGAACTGGCATTATCTTTGCGGAAGGCTCTGTTTGAGGCATCGAACCTGACCATCGAGGCAGGAGAACCGCTGGAGGTGATCCTCGGGGTTCCTGCGCACGCCAATTCCAATCAGCGCTTTCTGACGGCTGAGGCATTCCGTCTGGCAGGATTTCAGGTGCTGGCGATGTTGAACGAGCCTTCAGCGGCGGCCGTCGAATTCGGCCACCGCAACAAGATGACCAAAGACCGCATTCTCGTATATGACCTTGGCGGCGGCACCTTCGATGCATCAGTGGTTGCTCTGACCGAGAGCGAGCGCAGTGTACTGGCCAGCGAGGGCATCGCGACTCTTGGGGGAGACGAGTTCGACCTGGTGATGGCAGAGATGGCGCTAGAGGCGATGAACCTCGACGCAAGCGAGATGAGCCAGCAAGAGTGGTTCCTGCTGGTTGAAGCATGCCGTGAGAAGAAAGAAGCACTCCATCCCAATACGCGCAAGATCGAGATTGACCTTGAGGGAATCCGGGAAGCAGGGGGAAGGGTGACGCTGGCCGTCGCGGATTTCTATGAGCGCGCCTGGCCATTGGTGGCAGAAACATTGCATGCGACCACTGACCTCTTGAGTCTATGGGGCGGTATGAATGCCATCGAAGCAATCTACGTCACCGGAGGGGGCAGCGAGTTGCCGCTGGTAGCACGGCAGTTGAAAGAGCAGTATGGACGCAAGGTGAAACGCAGTGCTTACATGCGTGCGGCTACGGCAATCGGTTTGGCAATCCATGCAGACCAGCAATCGGGCTATACGTTGAAGGAGCGGTTTCATCAGTATTTTGGAGTCTGGCGTGAGGCGGATCAGGGGCGGCGGATTGTGTTTGATCCGATCTTTGCCAAAGGAACTGAATTGCCGGCAGCAAAGAAGCCGCCGCTGTTAGTGGAACGACACTACAGACCTGTACACAATGTGGGGCACTTCCGGTTTCTAGAGTCCACTCGAATTGCGGACGACCAACAGCCGGCCGGTGAGATTTCCTACTGGGATGAGATTCTGTTTCCGTTTGATCCGGCACTTGAAAATCATGGCGACCTCGCAGATATTACAGTTGGACACAATGACCGTGCCCATCACTGCGAGATAGTGGAACGTTACCGTTGCGATGCCAATGGGCAGGTGAGCGTAGAAATTGCGAATCAGGCGACGGGTTATTCGAAGATTTATCCGCTGGCAAGATGGGGCCATAAGGGTGAGGCTGAGGCGGCTGAATTAACTACAAAAAAGCGTAAGGCACGGAAGGCGGCGAAAGCTTGAACTGGTTATTGGTTCTGACCCCGGTGGTCATATATCTGCACTTGACTCATTATGAGAATCAGACTGCCATTTTTGTGCTGGCATGTCTTGCTATTTTGCCCCTTGCTGGATGGCTGGGACATGCGACTGAGCATCTGGCAGCGAAGACAAATGAGAGCGTTGGAGGACTGCTGAACGCTACCTTCGGGAATGCTGCGGAATTGATTATTGCGATTAGTGCCATGCGTGCGGGGTTGTTTGATGTGGTGAAGGCTTCGCTGACTGGTTCGATCATCGGCAATCTCCTGCTTGTATTGGGTGCCTCGATTCTGGCGGGCGGATTGAAGTACAAAGAGCAGCGATTCAGCGCGCAGGCGGCAAGGGCGCAAACGACACTGTTGACTATTGCTTCGATTTCATTGATTCTCCCGGCGGCTTTCCATTATCTGGCTGGCGGGATGAAAGCTTCGGCTGAGCTCGAAAGGGATCTGAGCCTGGAATTCTCAATTGAGCTGTTAGTGATTTATGGCCAGAGCTTATTGTTTTCGCTCAAGACTCACAAACACTACTTTGCAACCGAGAATGAAGAAGAGGCTCATGGCGAGGTGTGGAGTATGGGCAAGAGTCTGGGCATTCTTGCCGCAGCTACGGCCGCGATTGCTGTAGTAAGTGAGATTCTGGTTCACAACGTAGAAAGCGCCGCTGCGAGTTTTGGAATGTCGAGCGTTTTTGTCGGCGTGATCGTTGTCGCGATTGTAGGTAACGCTGCAGAACACTCCACGGCGATTCTTGTGGCGCGCAAGAACCGCATGGATTTGAGCCTATCGATTGCGATTGGTTCCAGCTTGCAGATTGCAATTTTCGTTGGCCCGCTACTAGTGGTTTTGAGTCACTTTATGGGACCCAAGCCAATGGATCTTGTGTTTACGATGGCAGAAGTACTGGCTGTGGTGATTAGTGTGTTTATCACAGGACAGGTAGCCGATGACGGGGTAAGTCACTGGATGGAGGGCGTACAACTTCTGGCTGTTTACATTATGCTTGGGATTATCTTTTTCTTTCTGCCCGCGGGACTTACACAA
Organism: Acidobacteriota bacterium; assembly: GCA_026394095.1. Classification (GTDB taxonomy): domain Bacteria; phylum Acidobacteriota; class Terriglobia; order Bryobacterales; family Bryobacteraceae; genus Bryobacter. The sequence goes on from JAPKYY010000377.1 coordinate 2,896, forward strand.
CATTAAAGCGGCAAACTAAATCACCGATAAGAATCCAGTCGTGAACGTACGGTTTGAGCTGGATTCTTTCGATATTGCCGCAATGGCGCTACTGGGGCCGGCCGTTCGCAACTGCGCGCAGGGATTGTCCGGGGCGAATGAAGCTGCGCAGAGGATCGTGCAGTTGCTCGACGAAGTGATGAAGATGCCGGGCAGCGACGAAGCCGCCCTGGCGCTGGCACGGATTTATCTGACAAAGACTTACGGGAAGCTGGACGCAACCGAGGCAGCATTTGCCAGAAACTTGGCCGGGTGTGAGTTGCACAGCGATACGGTTTGTTTGACGTTGGCCGGCAGTGCAGGCCGGCATGAGAACTGGTGTGACCCGAAGAAGTCTCGAGGCCATCTTGCGATTCCACTGCTGAGTGTAGAAGAGGTTCTGGCGCTTCCGATGGTTTGGCGGCTATTTGAGCAACTTGGTATTGATGTTGAATTCTTGCTGAGCCGCAAACTTGTTGAGAATTCAAAGCTCAGGGAGAGTGGGCTGGACGTATTTCACATCGAGAAGGCGGAAGGCAGCAGGTGGGTGCCAGGTCAGGATTTCGTAAGAGATGAAGCTGTTCAGTCCTGCTTTGCAATCGGTGGAGTGCTGCCAGACGGCGAAGTATTCTCTTTGCTTCTCTTCTCGAAGGTTGCGATTGATAGCAAAGCTGCAACTGCGCTCCGGCCATTGGCACTCAATATTGAAATCGCATTGCTACCCTATCTCGGATTTGGCCGGGCAGACGAAGCAGAGGCTAAGGCTTTGGCATTTGGGAAACTGCTTACCCTTAAGGATTCCATCGTCGTGAGACATGTTGCAGCATTGCTGGAGGCCAGAGAACAGGC
>JAPKYY010000462.1 GCA_026394095.1 Acidobacteriota bacterium
GGCATCCTCCAATCGCGGGAATGTCTATTTCAGGAATGATTTTGGACGTGATGCAATTACCAACTTCCGCCTGGGGATTGTCAGCCGCTATTCTTTTGCCGTTGGGGAACTCAACCGAGGATTTCGACGCAACGACTGGAACTGGTTTGTTCAGGATGTGTGGCGGGCTTCGAAGAGTCTCACGCTGAGTGCAGGTTTGCGTTACCAACCGCAGAGACCGATGCGCGAAGTGAATGGGCTGACGGAGATTCCCTTCGATTGTGATTGTAATAACTTTGGGCCGAATCTTGGACTGGCCTGGCGGCTGCCGCGGCGATTCGGTATCTTTCGGGCAAATTACTCGACACAGTATGGAGATGTTTTTCCGGCCACTTTGCAACAGCTTCGGTGGAATCCTCCGGGATTTCAGAAGATCGAAAATCAGGCTCCGCCGCTGCTGGATCTTCTGGCAGGTGTTGTGATCGACCCCAATGCGCGGGCTATCGTCTTTCACTATCCACGCAACTTGCAGACCCCTTACGCGCATCAATACAGCGCCACATGGCAACTGCCAACGCCTTCGAGGTGGGGCCGGCTGGAAGCGGCCTACATTGGCAGCCGCACCTGGAAGCTGCTCTACATGCAGTACCTGAATCGTGCCGTTGTGGTGCCCGGACTCGCTCAAACCACTGCAACGATCAATACAAGGCGGCCGGATAGTCGGTACTTTGACTATCGCGAGATTTCAAACACGGCAAGAGCCTATTACGATGCCGGTAAGATTTCCTACACGCTTGCCAGCAAGAAAGGGTTGACGATCGACTCGGCATACTGGTTCTCGAAGGCTATCGATACGGGAGCGACCTTCGTAAACATCGCAGCCGGAGATGACTCCAACCAGGGCCATGCCCAGGTGGCCAACGACATCAATGGCGACCTGCGCGGATTGAGTAATTTCCATCAAACTCATGCGTATTTGAGCCGGGTCTCCTACCAATTGTCAGGCCGCCCTATGTGGTTGCGAGACTGGCGGTTGTCGGGCGTTTTTGTCGCCAAATCGGGCATCCCCTTTTCGGTGATCACTGGTTCTGATGCGCCGGGATATGGCAATGTGGATGGGGTAAGCGGAGATCGCCCGAATCTGGTGAACCGATCGATACTAGGGAAAACGATCTCACATCCCGATCTTGCTCCGAAGATTCTGACTCGCGAATCTTTCGCCTTTATTGAAGCAACCGAAACTCGCGGAAACCTTGGCATGAACACGTTTCGACGTGCCGGATACCGCAACCTCAACCTGTCGGTAGAGCGCAGATTCCCGATCCGGCAGGACCGTGCGATATCCTTCCGGGCCGAATCCATTAACGCGACCAACACGCCTCAGTTTGCAGAGCCGGTGTGGGATCTATCGAACCCTGCCTTCGGCAAAATCACGAATACGCTGAACGACGGCCGTAACTTTCGCTTCTCTCTCAGTCTTGAGTTTTGAGGCAACACAAAAGCCGTTCACAAGTATTTTCAGATTTCTTGCTTAGCAGTAACTCCTTTTTTATCAAAAACTTGGAATACCAATACACCTCCCTTTGTTCTGATTTCCTCTCTAACCCTCACTAAGATCGACTTCGAGTAAGGGTCTCGCCGGCGAGCGTAGCTGGTTGTGCGTGACTCATGAGGAAGAAAGGATTTACTATGATCTGGAATTCAATCCAGGGAGCGTCGCTTCGCTCCCTTTGCTTTTTGCTTGCCTTGTTTTTCGCCACCGGCGAGATTGGCAGAACCCAGCCAGTCCTGACGAAGATTCAGGATATGGTTTACCTGGCTGACGGGTCTCGATTTAATGGACTCGCTTTCATCGACTGGAAGAGCTTCGATACCGCCAATGGCTCTGTCATTGGAAGAAACAGTAAAGTGGTTCGCATTGTCGACGGACTTTTGCAGGTTCAGTTGGCACCCACCACGAACACAAACAACACCTATTATTCAGTCAAATATTCAAATGCGGGACGTGTGTTGTTTACCGAGACCTGGGCAGTTTCGCCAAGTTCGGCAACGCTCAAGATTCGCGACGTTCGGGCAGTGCTTTTGCCGGGAGGATTTGTTTCCGCTCCGAATACAAGTGGTGGCGACAATTCTGGCGGAGGTGGCGGTGTAATCGGTGAAAACGGTACCGGTGCCTTTGTTGATTTTGAGACGCCCGCCGGATTGATCAACGGATCGAATCTGGTGTTTACGTTGGCTGCTGCGCCAAACCCGCTCGCAAGCCTGGAGCTCAATCGAAACGGTCTGAGGTTGAGTCCGTCTGTTGATTTTACGATTACCGGCAACACCATCACGTTTGTTAGCGGTGCTCAACCTCAGGTTGGAGACATCTTGCGGGCGACGTATCGAACCGGCATTTTTGGAACTGCACCGCACAACTTGCTAAGTTCTCTGCACACGGACACTTTCGCCGAGACAGTAGTTCGAGGAGATCTGTTGGTGGGTCAAGGAACCACAGCCAAATGGATGCGCCTTCCGCTTGGGGCGGCAAACCGTTGCCTGACGTCGAATGGGCAGGATGCTGTTTGGAATACCTGTCTGTTCACTGGGTTCACAACTGGAGCAGTGCCCTTTGTGAACTCCACTTCGATCCTTACACAGGACTCCGCTTCTTTCTTCTGGGATGCCACGAACAAACGCCTGGGGCTTGGGACGAGCAGTCCCGCAGCGAATCTTACAATCCGGGCCTCGGGATCACAGGGCAGTACCGATCTGACTCGATGGGTGAACGCAGCCGGGTCGACGCTGGCCAGTGTCAGCAGCGGCGGCACACTTGTGGTTCAGAAGATGAACGTCTCGTCCAATGCGCAATTTGCGGCGCTCAATGATTCCGGCTTTGGTGCTGATCCTCAATTCCCGGCTAGCGGCGATTTCTGGTTCAACAACTCGCACCGGGCCCGTAAAACTTTTGAGGCCGGTCAGGTGCATCCGATCACGCAGGTACTGTGCAGCGTGGGAGGCGGTGCAACGTCTTCCACAACCAACGTAGTGGTTGGTTCCTGTTCGATTCCGCAGACTTTCTTCGACTCGGGAGACCGTATCGAGATCTCGCTGAACTTCGAACATGCGGGGTCAGCCAGTGCCTTTACCACTGAGATCTTTGTTGGCGCTACTTCGGTATTCAGCCGGCAGTTCGCCTCTACCGACACTCTGGCCTTTGTAAGGGCATCTGGCGGCTACTACCCGACTGGCGTCGCATTTGGCAACCATAGCTTCGGTACAGCTGGGTCAAGTGCGGGAAGTGCCATGGCTGGATTGTCGAGCAACGTGACCTTGACCCCAACTACCGCTGTTCAGATCACGTTCCGAGCTCGACTGGCAACAGCAAGCTCGGATGTGGTGACCCTTCGCAACTATACTGTGGTGCGCTTCCCGGCCCAGTTCAACCCCTAGGCTCTCTGAGAGAGGCTTTTATAACCTCATCCCTTTCTTCCTCTCCGGAAAGAAAAGGGGCGGAACAGCGCTTTGCTGTTCCGCCCCTTTTTCATTGGGATTGAGTTGTTCTTTAGAAGAAGAAACGCAGGCCACCCTGCAACTGGCGGGGATTGCCAAGCTGGGTGTTTTGCCGGTTGTAGCTGCCGTCGCTGTTGTACAAGCGCATGAAGTCGGCGGCCACTGGGGCAGTTGTTCCGTTGTCGTTGTTGAGAAAAAGGACGTAGCGGCCCTTGCACTGTTGCAAGCCCAAATTATTGGCCCTGACGTAGCCGATGTTTTCGCCGGGTTCGATCAAGGTCAGTGAGGGGAGTTTCTTAAGAGCCAT
>JAPKYY010000592.1 GCA_026394095.1 Acidobacteriota bacterium
GAAAGGCGAGGGACTCGGGAAGTGGTGGGGTTTACTCAGCGTCGCCGTGATTGTGGCCAGCACTTTTGCCTCACCCGTGATCAAGCAAGAGTTGCGCGCGATGAATCATGCCCCGCTGGAGTACACGCCCGAGGTGCTGGAACAGAAGGCCCGCGATCTGGCGAGCGAGTTTGGATATCCCGCTTTACCCAAAGACCGTTATTTGAACATCGGGCGACGATCGAATGTCGTCAGTTATATGAATCGCCTGCCGGGGCCAAAGAAAAGCGATCACTGGCTGAAGATGGAATCGCCACTCATGGCCTGGTATCGTGAGAGCCCGGATTGGCTTATCTCCGAACCGCAAGGGCTGAGCATGAGCGAGGAGAACCCTCCACCGCTCAAGCCCGGGATGGTGGAGATGAACCTGGATGCGGCTGGCAGGTTGCGCGGATTTGACGCAGTGCCAAACTTTACGCCGGCCAAAGATCCAGTCAGCATCGACGCTATTTTTCGGGCAGCGCAACTGGATCGCAATGCCTTTGAAGAGGTGCCGGCGACCAAGATTCCGCGAAGCGTCTTTGACGAAAACCACAGGTACAAGGGTAAGCACCCGGGCTTACCCGATACAGAAGTTTTCGTGGAAGTTGCAACCTATCGGGGGCAGTTGACTCATGCAGAAGTGGCTGGTGCCTGGGTGAACACGGCGGCATCTGCTTCAGGTCCGCGATCATCCTTCATGATCGTTCGAGATCTGCTGGGAATTGGGGCCATTGGAGCAGGTCTGATCTTTGCTCCACTGCTGGCAAGACAGAATTGGAAACTGGGCCGGGCCGACCGGAAGGGGGCTGTGCGGGTTGCTATAGCCCGGTTTGCGTTTGGAATGTTGTATTGGATGGCAGCGGTGCATGCGGTGCCATCGTGGGAGATGCTCGATCTGTTTCTGACGGCGATTGGATTGCAGCTATTGCAGGCAGCAATTGTGTGGGTGGTTTATCTGGCGCTGGAACCGGCACTACGATCCAAGTGGCCGCACTCAATCGTGACCTGGAACCGGCTGATCGCGGGCAAGTGGAGCGATTCTCGGGTGGCAGCTCACATCTTGATCGGCTGCGCCGCAGGGTGCGGGCTGTGGACTTTTTTTGCATTGCGCGATCTGCTGAATGTTTCCTCGACAGGCTTATTCAGCGGAGGCCCCGGGTTCTATCTGTACGGAGTGCGAAGCATGCTGGGAGGGATCTTTTCGCGGTTGACGGAATGCGTGAGTTTGGGGCTGGTGGGCTTCTTCTTTCTGTTTGGGGCCAAGATGCTGTTGCGTCGTGACTGGCTGGCAGCGCTGGCTGGGGCGTTGTTCTTTCCGCTGATTGAATCCAGCGTGGTGAATGCCGCTAACCCATTGCCGACATTTGCGGTGTATTTCCTTGTTTATGGCGTGATGCTGTTGATTATGTTGAGGCTGGGTGTGGTGGCCATGATGTCGACTATGTTCTTTCTGAACCTGATCGGCGGACCTTCGCTCGGGACGGATATGAAGGCGTGGTATGCACCGAATGGGCTGGTGGCGATTGCACTTTTGTTGATGGTGGCAGCTTGGAGTTTCTCTGTCGCCCTGGGCAATCGTGAGCTGATTGGTGACGAGACAACGGAATCGGTTATTCCGTAGCGGTGATCTTGGAGGCGAGGGCAAAGTTGCCGGCCTCGAAGCCAAGGCGGGCGGCAAGAGCCAAAGAGAGCATCTGCACCGGCAGGATCTCGAGCATGGGCAGCAAAGGGGCTGGACAATCCGGAAGCTTGCAAGCAGGATGATCGCTGCCGGAACCAATCAGCAGCGCTTTCGCCTGCGCCTTGTTGGCTTCTTCGTAGAGTCGCCGGTTGAGGCTTGCGGTCTTGGAGTCACCCAGGCAGATGCAGGCTAGCACCCTGCGGGAAAGCATCTCGAGCGGGCCGTGGCGGAAGGCCGCTGAGCTCATTCCCTCTGATGCGGAGCGGGTGCTTTCTTTCATGATCAGGCCGCCTGTACCGGCGGTGGCAAGGCTGTAGCCGCGGCCGGTGACGAAGATCTGCTCGATGCCTTCGAGCTCGTCCTGCAGGGAGGCGATGTGGGCCTTCCATCGGCTGAGGTAGGTCTCTACTGCGCTTGCCGCTTCGTCGAGGTGTTGAGCAGTAAGGGTGAGTTTCTCATTGAGGAAGATTGCCCCTAGCCAATGCAGGGCCGAAAGGCCAGCGAGATAGGTCTTGCAGGATACGGTGGATTCGGGGCCAGCCTCTGTGAGAAAAGTCAGGCTGGACGACCGGGCAAGAGTGGATTTAGGAGTGTTGGTGATACCAATCAGCGGCCCCTTGAGATAGTCGTCGCCTAGAAGGCGGACGATCTCGGCGCTTTCGCCGGATTGAGAGACGGCGACGGTGAGAGTATTTTTACTGAAGAGATCCGGCAGGTAGTGAATGGCTTCTGAAGTCTCGATCATGGTGCAGAAATGGCCGGCAAGGGTGAGGCGAATGTGAAGCGGGTGAAGGGCGTGGAAAGAAGCACCCATACCGGTAAGGACAATGCGCTCGATCGCGTGTTTTGAGCAGAGGGAGAGGACGTCGGCAGTAAGGAAGGGTGCGGCCGCAAGCGACTGAGTAGTGCGGCGCATTGCACCCGGTTGTTCAAGGATGTCTCGAAGGTAAGCTCCTTCGATCACGCTGGGGAATCTTGGCATCGGGGACTATCTGGTTGAGTTTAATTGAAGTCCTTCTTTGTAGGAAGGATAAAGCAGTGACAGGCCGAGGAGCCGGAAGATGGCGCGGCCGTCGACGCGGCGGTTATTGCGGCGGGAGACGGGGACTTCCGATTGGCTGACACTGATGGGTGGCGGAAGATGAAAGCGTTCGGCGCAATAGTCGGCGATTTCACGTGAGGTGCATGGGTATTCGTCGGCAACTGGAAAAGCTCCGGTGAGATCCGAGAGGAGGGCGGCGGCGGCCAGGCGGGCCAGATCGTCGACGTGGATGCGGCTGATGTAGTTGCTGCCATCGCCGTTCAGGGTGTAAGCACCCTGCGCCATCGAGACGTGAACTCCGCGATCCGGGCCATAGATGGCGGCGGGCCTGAGGATTAGGGATTGCCAGGGGCCTCTTGCGACGGCGGCTTCGGTATCGGCACGTGCTTGCTCGCGCGGGTTGCGAGGGGCAATCGGCGTTTTTTCGTCGACATGTTCCACTGCGCCGTAGACACCGGTAGTGGAGAGGTAGACGAGGCGGCTTGCTTTGCCCAGTGCGTCGAGGAGCCGGGCGTCGGCGTTATCGGGGAGAGAGGGTATCGAGTGGAGAACAAGGCAATTCTCCTCAACGCGCGGGAATAGCTGAGATGCGGATTCGGGGTGGGTGAAGTCAATGTCCCTGCTGCGCAAAGTGAGGACTTTGCGGCCCTGGGCAGAAAGAATGCTAGCAACGCGGGACCCGGTATAGCCAGCGCCCAAAATTAAAACTGGAAACAATTCGA